>NZ_JBMNDO010000024.1:0-81272 GCF_052542855.1 Streptomyces sp. SAS_281 | reverse complement strand
GGCCCCCTCGGCATCGGTCGAGGGGGCCCGCCTGTGCGTGCGCCGGAAACGGGCCCGCCTGTGCGTGCGCCGGAAACGGGCCCGCCGGAATCGGTCGCCCGTACGAGCGCTCATACCAGAGCGGGACGGATGGCGGGCAAGTTCCACAACTGCCCATCGCGCCCGCACTTCTGGCGACTACCGTGTGTGCCCGGTGATCAACGGTGGGCTCACATTCTCCGGGCCTGCCCGGCCGATGACCCGAGAATGCCCGACCACCGTAGGTGCCTCCACATGAACGCAGATGCCTGGGGCCCCACGTACCGAGGACGCTGATGTCTCAACTTCGCGCACCCGACGCGCGACCGGACCGACGAGAGGGCGGGCGGCACGGCCGACCGGGCGCCCGTTCCCACTCGGCCGCGGCCAGACCGCGCGCCGCCCGCCCGACCCCCGAGGTGCGCATACGCCCTCAACTCCTGCGCACCGCCGTGCTGCCGGCCCTCGCGGTCGCCCTCGCCGGCGCCGCGGCCGTCGTGTTCACCGCCCGCGCGGGCCACGCACGGCCGTCCACGGAACTCTGGATCGCCCTCGGCTCGGCGGCCTCCCTCGCGCTCGCCGCGGTCCTTGCCGCCTTCCTGGCCGCCAATCGGGCCGCCACCACGGTCTTCGGCCGCTGCCTCGCGCTGCGCCGGACCAGCGCCCAGGGCCAGGCCGAACTGCAACGCGTCGTGGAACAGCTGCGCAACGGCGAGCCCGTGCCCGTCCGGCGCGCCCCGCAGAGCCCGCCGCCCGGCGGCGACCCCTTCGAGCTGCTGGCCCAGGAGCTGGGCCGCCAGCAGGAGGCCGCCGTGGTCGCGGTCGTCGAAGCCTCCCGGCTCTCCGAGCCCAGTGGCGAGGACCAGAAGGTCGAGGTCTTCGTCAACCTCGCCCGCCGCCTCCAGTCGCTCGTCCACCGCGAGATCCAGCTGCTGGACGAGCTGGAGCACGAGGTCGAGGACCCGGACCTGCTCAAGGGCCTCTTCCACGTCGACCACCTCGCCACCCGCATCCGCCGCCACGCCGAGAACCTCGCCGTGCTCGGCGGCGCCGTCTCCCGCCGCCAGTGGAGCAACCCGGTCAGCATGACCGAGGTGCTGCGCTCGGCGATCGCCGAGGTCGAGCAGTACCCCCGGGTCAAGCTGGTCCCCCCGATCGACGGCACCCTGCGCGGGCACGCCGTGGCCGACGTCATCCACCTCCTCGCCGAACTCGTGGAGAACGCCACGGTGTTCTCCGCTCCGCACACCCAGGTCCTGCTGCGCGCCCAGCGCGTCACCGCCGGACTCGCCCTGGAGGTCGAGGACCGCGGACTCGGCATGCCGGGCGACGAGCAGAAGCGGATGAACGCCCTGCTCACCGACCCCGACCAGGTCAATGTCGCCCGCCTCCTCCAGGACGGCCGCATCGGCCTGTTCGTGGTCGCCTCGCTGGCCCGGCGGCACGGCATCGCCGTACGGCTGCAGAGCAACATCTACGGAGGCACCCAGGCCGTCCTGGTCCTCCCGCAGACCCTGCTCGGCGCCGACGAGGACGCCGTCGGAGCGGCCGAGGAAGCACCCGTCCCACCCACCGGGCCCGTGCACCGTCCGCCGCCCCTGGAGGACCGCCCGGCCCCCCGCGAGCCGGCGCCCGCCCCCGAGCCGGAGCGCCGGCTCTACGTCCCCAGCCAGCAGCCCGGCCCGCACCGGACCCCGTCCCAGCCCGGCCCCGGCCGCCAGGGCGAGGCCCCGCCCCTGCCGCTGCGCGCCGAGCGCGTCGACCGTCCGGCGGACGACGCACCGCCCGCTTCCGCGCCCGCGTCCGACGACCGGACCGTGGCGAAGACCGCGGCCGACCGGCCCCTGCTGCCCAGGCGCGCCAACCAGGAGCACCTGGTCCCGCAGCTCAGGGAGGCTCCCGCGCCCAGGTCCGGAGAGGAACCCGTCCTGCACGACCCCGGGCTCGTCGCCGCCTTCCGGCGCGGTATCGATCTCGCCGAGGCCCGGGCCGAGGCCGAGCAGGAGCCCGCGCCCGACCGGCCGGCCGGTGCCACGCACATGACGACGGCCGCCCAGCTCGGCGCACCGGCCCGGCCGCTCCCCGTCCGGGGCGCCGCCGCCCCCGCGCAGCTGCGCGGAGCCGGCCCCCACCCCGGCGACCACGACCCACTCGCAGCAAACCCCATCAAGGAGTAGATGCCCCATGGCGACCGATATGCCGTCCGGTCAGGTCTCGGACCTCGACTGGCTGCTGAGCGGCCTGGTCCAGCGCGTGCCGTACACCCGCAGCGCGGTCCTGCTCTCCGCCGACGGGCTGGTGAAGTCCCTCCACGGCATGGACGCCGACAGCGCCGACCACATGGCGGCGCTGGCGGCCGGCCTCTACTCGCTCGGCCGCAGCGCCGGGGCGAGGTTCGGGGACAACGGTGAGGTCCGGCAGGTGGTCGTGGAGCTCGACTCGACGCTCCTCTTCGTCGCCACCGCCGGCTCCGGGACCTGTCTGGCCGTCCTCGCCGGCCGCAACGCCGACGCCGCCGTCCTCGGCTACGAGATGACCATGCTGGTGAAGAGTGTGCGGCCCTACCTGATGACCCCGGTGAGACAGACGGCCGGGGCACCGGGCACCGCGGGGCTGTGACCATGGCGGTCACCCAGGACGGGCCGCTGCTCGACGACGCGGCGGGCCGCCTCATCCGTCCCTACACGGTGAGCAACGGCCGTACCCGTCCCACGGCCGTGCTCGACCTGCTGTCCCTCGTGATGGCCACCGGGAGCGTTCCGCAGACCCACCTCGGCCCCGAGCACTCGGTGGCCCTGGGCCTCTGCGAGGGCCCCACGTCGGTGGCCGAGATCGCCGCGCACCTCAGGCTGCCCGCCGTCGTGACCAAGGTCCTCCTCTCCGACCTGGTCGACTGCGGCGCCGTCACCGCCCACGCGCCCGCCTTCCAAGACATGCCCACCGACCGACATCTGCTGGAGGCAGTGCTCGATGGCTTACGACGACAGCTCTGACGGCTACGGCCACCCGGACGGCTCCGGCTATGGCTACGGCTACGCGGACGACGGCTCCGGCGGCGGGTACGGGCAGGACACCGCCACCGCCGAGTACCCCGCGCCGCCGGCCGCTCCCGAGGGCTTCCCCGTCGCGTTGAAGGTACTGGTCGCCGGCGGATTCGGGGTCGGCAAGACGACATTCGTC
Source organism: Streptomyces sp. SAS_281 (assembly GCF_052542855.1). Lineage (NCBI taxonomy): Bacteria > Bacillati > Actinomycetota > Actinomycetes > Kitasatosporales > Streptomycetaceae > Streptomyces > Streptomyces sp. SAS_281. The sequence continues at coordinate 78,074 of NZ_JBMNDO010000024.1, read as the reverse complement.
GGCGCCGTCAGCGAGATCGCGCCACTGAGCACGGAAGAGCTGCTGACCCAGGCGAGCGCCGCGACCGACAGCCTGGAGGGCGTCGAATCGAAGACCTCCACCACCGTGGCGATGGACTTCGGCCGCATCACCCTGGACGACCAGCATGTGCTGTACCTGTTCGGCACACCGGGTCAGGAACGCTTCTGGTTCATGTGGGACGAACTCTCGCAGGGCGCGCTGGGAGCGGTCGTGATCGCGGACACCCGCAGGCTGGAGGAGTGCTTCGCGGCCGTCGACTTCTTCGAGCGACGCGGCATCGGGTTCGTCGTCGCCGTCAACGAGTTCGACGGCGCCTACCGCTACGGCCCCGAGGAGGTGCGGGCCGCGCTCGACCTGTCGCCCGAGGTGCCGGTGGTGCTGTGCGACGCCCGCATGGCCAGCTCCGGCACGGGCACCCTCGTGACGCTGGTCCAGCACCTCATCAACGCCACCGACGACGCCGTGCCGCTCCCCGGGCACGCCGGATTCGGGGCCCGGTCGTGATCCCGCGCGCTGCCGGGCGGCTGCTGCTGACCCCCGTCGACGGCGAGGCGCCGGCCCGCACCCGCCGGCTGCGCAGCCTCGGTCTGGGTGAGCGGGAGGACGCCTCGTTCGACAACTTCGACGCCTTCGCCGACCGGGTGGCCGAAGTGACGGGCGTGCCGTTCTCCATGGTCAACTTCATCGACGGGAACCGGCAGTTCTACGCCGGACTGCACACCCCCGCCGGGACCCGCAAGGGCTCGGACCTGGGGGCCACCGCGGCGGGCAGCGGCCGCAGCGGCCGGTACGTGGCCCTCGACCACGGCTACTGCCCGCACGTGGTCGTCCGGCGCAAGGCGCTCGTCCTGGAGGACGTCTGCGACTACCCGCGCTTCGCGGGCAACCCGGTCGTGGACGACATAGGCATCCGCTCCTACCTGGGGGCACCGCTCATCGACCGCACCGGGATCGCCCTGGGCGCCGTCTGCGCCGTGGACACCGTGCCCCGCCCCTGGGGAAGGGCGGGGCTCGACACCATCAAGTCCCTGGCGCGGGAGCTCGTCAGCCATCTCGACCGCAGGGAGGACCACGCCCCCCGCTTCTGATCGGATCAGACCTCGACCGTGCGGCCGTCCAGGAATTCCAGCGTCACCGCGTCCCCGGCCGCCCGCACCCGTACGGCCGTGCGCAGCGCCTCCGGGTGGACGCTGTCCCGGGACAGCACCACGAGCGTGACATGGACGGTCACACCGCCCGGGTGGGGAGCGCCGCGCAGATACGGGACCGCCGAGTGCGGTCCGTACGCGTTGGCCTCGACGTCCCGCGCCACCCCGGCGTCCTCGGGCCCGCAGTCCCAGCCGTACAGCCCGACCACCGCGCTGGACAGACCTTCGGCGGTCCGGGCGAGCGCCCAGCCGGGGCCCGAGGTGGCGAACGGGCTCGTCCGGTGCGCGACGGCGTGGCCGCCCTCCCGGACCACGGCGCCCTCGGGCGCCTCGACCCGGTGCACCCGGATCTCCCACGGCCCGTGCAGCACGCTCGTCGTGGAGATCCGGTACGCGCGCTCGTCGCCCGGCAGCCGGGCCGCCGACCAGGACGAGGCGAGGCGGTCCTCGCAGCGGACCGGGTGGATGCGGCGCCGCCGGGACGGGGTGCCGTCCGGGGCGAGCAGCGCCAGGTGGTTGTCGATGTTCCGGGCGAAGGCGTGCGGCGCGGACTCGGGGGCGGCCGCCGTCGAGTACGCCAGCTTCGCGTAGTGCGGATCGTCGTCGCCCGCCCCCGCGTCCGGGTCGGTGGCGCCCGCCTCCGGGAGGGGGTTGTGATCACTGCCGTGGTTGACGAGCCGGACGATCCCGTCGTGCCGGGTGCCGTGCAGCAGCCAGCCCGGCGCCGGAAGCGCGGTGTACGTGTCGGACTCCTCGACGGGCAGCGGCAGTTCGCGCGCCGTCCACACCTCGTGGCCGGCCGGGAGCAGCAGCCCGAGGAAGCCCTTGCTCGCCCAGTACGGTGACGCCGGACCGGAGTACGGCTGCGTGGTGGGCAGGAACGTGTCGTACCAGCCGAGCGTCAGCAGCCCCCGTTCGTCGGGCACCCCGCGCTCCGCGAAGTGGCGCAGCGCCCCGGAGGCGAGGCGGCGGGTGAGCCCGGGCGCGAGCGGAGTGCAGTCCGCGAGGGCGCCCATCCACACCGGGGCCAGCGCCGCGAAGCGGTAGCAGAGCGACCGGCCCTGGTGGACCGGGGCGCCGTCCGCGCCGAAGAAGTGGGGATAGTCCTCCAGGAAGCGGCCGAGGCGTTCCCGGTAGACGGCGGCCCGGCCCCCGTCGCCGTCCGGGCCCGCGATGCGGGCCCACAGCAGCGGGTACAGATGCATGGCCCAGCCGATGTAGTAGTCGAAGTTGCGCCCGCTGCCGTCGGTGTACCAGCCGTCACCGACGTACCAGTCCTCGATCCTGTCGAGCCCGCCCTCGATGTCGGACCTGCTGTACGGGGCTCCGACCGACGCCAGGAACTGCTCGGAGACCACCTGGAAGAGCCGCCAGTTGTTGTCCCAGGTGCGTCCGCCGACGAAGCCGGAGAACCAGTCGGCGACCCGCTCCTGCACCCGGGCGTCGAGCCGGTCCCAGATCCACGGCCGGGTCTCGTGCAGCGCGATCGCGACGGACGCCGCCTCCACGAGCTGCTGCGAGCAGTCCGTGAGGCGCGGCCACGCCTCCCCGCTCCCCGGGTCGGTGCCCGCGGCGAGCCCCGCCGCGTACCGCTCGATCAGGGTGGGGTCGACCGCCCCGCCCGCGCCCGCGATCCGGAAAGCGGCCAGCAGGAACGACCGGGCGAAACCCTCCAGCCCGTCCGACACGACACCGGACCAGCTGTTCCGGCCGGGCAGCCGGTACTGGGCGAAGCCCGGTGTCGCGTACGGCGTCAGCGCGTCCAGCATCCGGTCGGCGGTCGCCTCCCAGTGGGCCCGGGTCCAGCCGGTGCGGGAGGACAGGATCCGGTCGGTGGGCGGCAGGTGCAGATGCGGGGCGACGGACATGGCGGTGGTGCTCCTGGTGTGTGCGGGGGTTACTGGACGAGCTCGGCGCGATGGGTGTGGCCCCGGGAGCCGCCCACGGCGACGGTGAGCGACGGCCTGCGGCCCGGGGCGAGTTCGACGGTGTCATCGGCCTCGACCGCCCTGTGGACGGTGAACGGCAGACCGACCGTGACGGAGGTCTCCGTCCGGCCCGGGTCTGCGACCGCGACGCACACCCGTCCGCCGCGCCGCCGCACCAGGACCGTCGCGGGACCGGACGCGGTGATGCCCGCGGCCGTACCGGCGGCCCAGAAATGCACGGCGGTCAGGCCGGTCCTGCGGTCCTCCACCGCCTGCGTGGTGGCGTCGTTGGCGAGGACGCGCACCGGCCGGGACGCCGACCAGACGGCGGTCGCCGCCGCCGAGGCGCCGGGCAGCAGCACATAGGCGTACCCGGCGCCGTCGGGCGAGGAGCCGTGGTCGAGCCAGAGGGTGAGGTAGCGGCGGGTGACGGGGTCGGTGCTGCCGCCGGTGTCCGCGCCCGTGTCGATGGCCCGCCAGGTGCCGGTGCGCTCCTCGCGCAGGGTGCGCAGGGCGGCCCCGGCCGGCAGCACATAGCCGCCGACCCCCTCGATGTGCGCCCAACGGGCCCGTTCGGAGGCGCTGTCCCCCGAGCGCGGGACGCCGTCCACGAGCAGCCGGTTGAGGCCGTCCACGCCCAGGTTGCGGTTCTCGATGACGGTCTCGACCGGGTGACCGCCGTCCGAGGTGATGCCCGCGCCGAGTGCCACGACGGTGTTGTCGAGCAGGAACCACGCCTTCCTGGCCCGCAAACTGCTGCCCGGGGCGCCGATCAGCTCCATCGCGGCGGCGCCGTACCGGCCGTCCAGCGCGGCGCCGCCCGCGACCGCGTTCGGCGGCCGGTAGGTGGAGGTGCCGGCGCCGGTGCCGAGGTCGGCGCGCGGGCGGGTGTCGACCGTGGTGCCCGGCAGGCGGTACGGGTCGACGGTCGGCCAGAAGCCGTCGTTGTACTGCCCGAGGTCGTCGCCGTCGTAGAGGTACGTCATGCCGTCGCCGGTGTACCAGCCGTGGAGGTTCTCGCCGTTGCCCGCCTCGTACGCGGAGATGCGCTTCGAGGACAGCGCGAGGGTGCAGGCCCAGCCGGGGCGGCGGTGGACGACGCGGTCCATGTCGGCGAAGACGAAGCTGCCCGTGGTGCGCGGTGCGGGGTGGAGCTCGCGGTCGGCCAGCACCGCCTTGGCCAGGGCGAGTTGGGGCAGGGTGGCCAGGGCGGTGAACGGGGTGGTGCGGTTACGGGTGAGCCACCCCTTGACCAGCGAGCGCCAGCGGTCCGCCAGGTCGGCGGGAGCGCCGGTCGCCAGGAGCAGGATCGCCGCGACGGCCGCCGCCCCGTCCCGGTGGTCGCCCGCCCGTTCCCGGGAGACGGCCCGGCCGCGCACCGCGTCCATCATCAGCCCGTCGAAGACCACCGGGACGAAGCTCCGCTCCACGGCCTCGTACATCACCGACACCTCCGGGTCGGCCACCGCCCACGGGGAGCCGGCGAGGAGCGAGAGCAGCCAGGCGGCGCCGCCGAGCAGGACGGTGCCGTAGGACCCGGTGTACGCCACCACCGAGTGCTGGACGAATGAGCCGTCCTCGTAGAACCCGTCACCCGAAGTCGTGTAGCGGAAGAGGCTGTTGCGGCCCGAGTCGCGTACGTCGGAGAGCGCGTCGCGGGCCGACGCCACCTTGTCCGCGTCCTTGCCGAGCAGCCCGCGCAGGGCCACGATCACCGCCTTGTCGGTGCGGTTGGCGCCGGTCTCCGGCAGCGTGGGGGAGTTGGTGCGGCGGTCCGCGTCGGGGCAGAACCGGTCGACGACCGCCAGGTAGTCCGCGAGATCGGCGGCCGGCAGCCGCTCGCGCAGCAGGACGCAGCAGTCCATCAGCGCGCGCGGCGCCCCGATCTCCCAGAACCACCAGTTGCCGGTCTCGCGCGCGGAGGGGTGGTAGGCCGTGTCGTACGCGAACCGCAGCGCCCCGAGCAGCGCGTCGGCCGTCTCCGCGCTTCCGGAGAGCGCGGTGCCGGGCGTGGCCCACGCGACGGCGAGCGTCCGCAGCCGTGTGTAGCTCTGGCCGAAGTTGCCCGGATCGGTGAGCGGCGCGAGATCGGGCCACAGCGCGGTCCGCCCGGCCGTCCGGTCCAGGGTGTCCCACAGTGCGCCCGCCGTGCCGTCCAGGGCGGCGACGCCGGCGGCGAAGTCGGGGTCCGAGGGGTCGAACGCGCCGCCGGTGAGCAGGGCCCCGGCCCGCTCCAGGAGAACGCCGAAATCGTTGACCGGCTCCTCCTCGCGTGTTGCGGCCCGGACCGGACCCGTCGTCAGGACCACCGACGCCGTGGCACCGCTCGCGGCGAGAAGGGTCCTTCTGCTCAGTCGCATGATGACTCCCTTTCCTCGTCGTCGTGGTCTCAGTCGGAGAGCGTGCTCGGATCGACGGGCGGCTGGGGGAGACGCAGCGCGGCGAGCTCGGCGCGGCCCGTCGCGTCGATGGGGAACGCCCAGGTGTTCACGAAGAAATCAGTGAGGTCGTAGCCCGCGATCCGGCTGGAGCAGGTGGCCAGGGCCCGGTAGCGCTTGGCGTTCTCGGTGTAGTCGGACTGCGGGTTCTCCTCGCGCACCAGCTTGTGCAGGCGCGGCCAGAAGTCCTCCCCGAAGGCCAGTTCCAGCTGGCGCAGCGGCACCAGCTTCTCGTACGCCCCGAACGACTTCTCGTAGGTGAGACCCGGCGTGCCGAACTTGTCCCGCGAGCTCTGGAACACGGTCCGACCGCTCACCGGATCGACCGTCAGGAGGTTCGACGGCTGCTTCAGGGTGCGCTGTGCGGCGAGCGAGTAGATGTTCACGGTGACTTCGGTGAGGCCGCCCGGCTTGTACGCCATCTGCTGATGGAGGTGACCGAGCTCGTGGTACAGCCCCCAGCCCCGGGTGCGCAGGCCCTCGACGGTGGTGGCCCGGTCCAGGTAGGCGCGCGGGAAGCCGTTGTAGCCGTGCGTGGCGTAGGCGCCGACGCCGGTGGGCACCTTGCTGACCTCGGTGAAGTGGTACGGCCCCGCCTTGCGCCGGTGCACCGCCTTCGAGCCGTCGAGCCCGCTGATCCGGGCGTGCGAGTCGACGATGGTCTCGACCAGCCGGAGCAGCGCCGCGTGGTCCTCGTCGCGGTACAGCAGGGCGCCCTCGCGGGTCAGCGTCATGATCGTGTGCGGGGCGTGCAGCTCCACCCAGGGCGACTCGGTCAGCGTGTCGAGCTGGTGCTGGTAGTCCGCCTCGCCGGTCCGGCCCAGCGTGAAGACGGGCATGCGGACCGCGCCGGACCGGAAGACCACGCCCGCCCGCTCGCCGTCGCCGGTGAGCGTCAGGTAGACCGGGCCGCCGTGCGGGTCGGTCACCGTGCCGGCGCCGGCGGTCAGCGGGTAGCGGCGGGGTTCGGTGACCTCGCCGTAGTAGTCCCAGGCACCGATCCAGAGCGTGGGCACGAGGCCGTCGAACGGCTGGACGGTCAGTTGGAGCGGGGCGCCTGCGGGCGCGTACAGGCCGGTCGGCTGGAACTCCGAACCGCGCAACGCCTGCGCGAGCCGCAGCCGTTCGGCCTCGGCAGCGGGGCGTCCGGTGACGGTCACGGAGACGGGGCGGCCGGTCGCGGGCCGGGCGTGGGCGGCGGTGGCGGTGAGGCCGAGGGCGGCCGCGGCCCCCGCGCCCGCCGCTGCGCCGAGGACGGCGCGGCGGCCCACGGAGGAGGCGGACTCGGGGGCGGGGGAGGCGGCCGGGGCGACGGAGCGGGTGTGCGAGGGGGTGTGCTTACGCATGCGGAACTCTCCCTGCAGTCATGAACGAGGGGCGAAGGCGTGCGGAACGGTGGGGGTGCTCCGTCAGCATGTAAGCGGTTGCTGTCGAGCCGCAAGAGGAGTCGGGAAGTTACTGTGATTTTCTATGGCCGACTACGGACAGGCGGGAAGTAACCGGTCACTTGCGGAGCGGTCTGCTGGACCTGGGTGCCACGGAATCGCGTACCACGATGTGCGTGCCGAGCCGCAGCGCACCGGTGGTCGGCTCCCGCCAGTCGTCCTCGTCCCCGCCGGACACGGCGAGCCGGACCGCCTGGCGGCCCATCTCCTCCAGCGGCACATGGACGGTGGTCAGCCGGGGGCGCAGCTCCTGGGCGACCGGGATGTCGTCGTACCCCACCAGCGAGACGTCCTTCGGCACCCGCACGCCCGCCTCCTCCAGGGCCTGCGCCGCACCGGCCGCGACCATGTCGTTGGCCGCGAAAACGGCAGTGAAATCCGGACCCTCCCGGAGGAGTTCGGCCATCCTCCGGTACCCGAAGCCACGACTGAAGGCGCCCGGCTGGGCCAGCTCGGGATCGATGGCCACTCCCCGCAGCTCCAAGGCGCGGCGGTGCCCGGCGAGCCGGTCGCGGGTGGTGGAGAGTCTGGGCGGACCGCCGAGGTAGAGGATGCGCTCGTGGCCCTGCATCAGCAGGTGGTCGGTGATCGCGAAGGCGCCGCCCTCGTTGTCGTACTCCACGGCGGCGGTCGGCGCGGACTCGCCGAGCGGGGGCCGGCCGCACAGGACCAGCTTCGAGCCGCCCGCGTCCAGCTCGCGCGCCCGCCGGGCCAGCTCCGAGGTGTAGCCGCGGTCCGCGATGGAGCCGCCGACGACCACGACCGCGTCCGCCCGGCGCTCGTGCATCAGGTCGATGAAGGCCAGTTCGCGCTGCGGATCGCCCTGGGTGCAGCAGACCAGGCAGAGCCGTCCGCCGAGCGCCGCCTCCCGCTCCACACCGCGCGCGATGTACGCGTAGAAGGGGTCGATGACCTCGTTGACGATGATGCCCACGGTGCGGTTGGAGACGCCGGCCAGGGCGCGGGCGTGCGCGTTGACCACGTAGCCGAGCTCGCGCATGGCGGACTCGACGCGCTCCCGGGTCGCGTCGGCGACGGGGTAGTTGCGGTTCAGGACCCGTGAGACGGTGGCCGTCGAGACGCCCGCGCGCCGGGCGACGTCGGTGACCGTCGCCCGCCGCTGTCCGTCCCCGGCCGTGCTCTGCCGGCGCATCCGGCTCACCCCCTGAAGGCTGTTGTGTGACGACGAGCCTAGTGCCGTGGCGGGCGTGTCCCGCCGCGATACCGGAGCCCGTGGCGGAAGGGCGGTCACGCGATCCGCCCCAGGTCGGCCCGGTGCACGGGGTGCCCGAACGGCTCGCCCCGCGCGTACCGCGCCAGCTCGTCCACGGCGAGGGCGCCGAGCCGGCCCACCTCGTTGCCCTGGGCGCCCGCCAGGTGCGGGGTCAGGAACACGTTGGGCAGGTCCCACAGGGGGTGGCCGGCCGGCAGCGGTTCGGGGGAGGTCACGTCGAGGACCGCGTCGAGCCGGCCGCTGACCAGGTGCCCCGTCAGCGCCTCGGTGTCCACGAGCGGGCCGCGCGCGGTGTTGACGAGCAGCGTCCCGGGCCGCATCAGGCCGATCCGGCGGGCGTCGATCATGTTCCGGGTCTCGGGTGTGTCCGGGGCGTGCAGGGTCACCACGTCGCTCGTCGCCACGAGGGTGTCCAGGTCGACCGGGGTGACGCCGAGGAGGGCGGCCTCGGCAGCGCCGGCGTACGGGTCGTGGAGCAGGACCTCCGCGTCCAGCACCGTCCGCAGCAGCTCGATCACGCGGCGCCCGATGCGGGAGGCGCCGACCACGCCGACGGTCAGCCCGTGGGTGCCGAGCCAGTGGTGGCGGTCCAGGTCGGCGGCGGTGCGGTGGGTGCGGCGGGTCCGGTAGAGGCCCGCGAGCGGGAAGACGCGCTTGGCGCCCATGATGATGGCCGCGAGGGTGTACTCGGCCACCGGCACGGCGTTGGCCGCGGCGGCCGACGAGACGACGATGCCGCGGTCGAAGGCGGCCGGTGACAGGAACGTCTTCACCGTGCCGGCCGCGTGGACGACGGCCCGCAGCGCGGGCGCCCGGTCCAGTAGCGCCGGGTCCACGGGCGGACAGCCCCAGCCGGTCAGCAGTACCTCCGCCTCGGACAGCGCCCGGGCGGCGGCCGGCGAGTCGAACTCGCTGATCACCGCCGGATCGAGCAGTTCGGCGGTCTCCTCGAGACGCGACCGGACGGCGGGTGGGAAGACGTCGTCCAGCAGTCCCGTGCTCATCACCAGAACCGTGCGCGGACGCCGCCCGGGCGGCTCCGCTGCTTCGGTACCGGAACGGGCCGGTGCCTCTTCGGTGGTTCGCACCCTGCCTCCGGATAGTAATCGTGTTCTATCGAGTGACCGGCACGCTAGGGAGGTCGACGGCCGACCGTCAAGCGCGCGACCTGCCTCAATGGGCGGTTGAGGGCGATCTGTTGGCATTTGCTGCCCCGGAAATCGCCCCGAAGGCCGACGGTCGGCGAAGACGTTCGCGCGGATCCCTTGACGCTTGGGTTAACCGCTTACTAACTTGCCGCCGCAGAAGGCACACCACGCGCCACCCAGCCGAACAGGACCCACCATGGCTGACACAGCACCCCCGCTGCCGCGCGAGAAGCGGCGAACGCGGCGAAAGCAGGCCGAGGAGCCCGCCCCGCGGCCAGGCCCGGCCCTCGCCGCCCCGCACCGGCTCACACTCGGACAGCGCCTCAAACGCGACCGGGTGATGCTGCTGCTCACCCTGCCCGGCCTGCTCTACTTCATCGTCTTCCACTACGTACCGCTGCTCGGCTACGTGGTGGCGTTCCAGGACTACCAGCCGTACCTCGGATACATGCACAGCGTCTGGGTCGGCTTCGCCAACTTCTCCGCGGCGTTCAGCGAGCCGGCCTTCTGGAGCGCGACGTTCAACACCCTGGAGATCGCCCTCGTCCAACTGGTGTTCTTCTTCCCGGTGCCCATCGCCCTGGCCCTGCTGCTCAACAGCATCGCCAGCGACCGCATCCGGCGCTTCGTGCAGAGCGTGGTCTATCTGCCGCACTTCATCGGCTGGGTCATCATCGTCTCGATCTTCCAGCAGATCCTGGGTGGCGCGGGCGTGCTGCCCGACGTCCTCGGCGGTCTCGGCCTGCCCCGCTACGACATGATGAGCGACCCCGACGCCTTCCCCTGGCTGCTCACCCTTCAGGTGGCCTGGAAGGACGCCGGATGGGGCACGATCATCATCCTCGCCGCCCTCCTCAACATCGACCGGCAGCAGTACGAGGCCGCCGCGATCGACGGAGCGGGGCCCCGGCGCAGGCTGTGGCACGTAACGCTGCCGGGCATCGCCCCCGTGCTCATCCTGCTGCTCATCCTCAACCTCGGGCAGATCCTCTCCGTCGGCTTCGAGCAGATCCTGCTCCAGCGCGACGCGGTCGGCCCGGACGCCGGCGAGGTGCTCGACACCTACGTCTACTACCACGGCATCAGGGACAACGACTGGGGCGTCGCCGCCGCCGTCGGACTCGTCAAGGCGGTCATCGGCACCGCACTCGTACTGGGCGCCAACAAGTTCGCCCACCGACTCGGCCACGAAGGGGTGTACCGCGGTGCTGACCGCTGAGAAGACGCGCACCACGGCCCGGACCACCGCGCCCAAGTCCCCGCACGCCCCCGTACGCACGTCCGACGGCCGTCCGCCGTGGATGGAGCGCCCGACCCGCATGGGACAGACAGCGAAGGCCGTCGCCGTCGTCGTGGTCGTCCTCGCCGTGGCGTACCCGCTCGTCGGCGTCATCGGGACGAGCTTCGCCTCGCAGACCGACATCATCAGGAGCTCCGGTCTCGTCCTGTGGCCGGACCACCCCACCCTCGACGCCTACCGCACCATCTTCACCGGCGGCGTCGTCAGCCGGGCCCTGATCGTGTCCGTGGGCATCACCGTGTTCGGCACCCTCGCCAGCCTGCTCGTCACCGTCGGCATGGCGTACGGGCTCTCCCGCCGCGAGGTCACGGGCTCCCGCTTCATCCTCATGACGGCTCTGTTCACGATGCTGTTCAACGCCGGCATCATCCCGAACTTCCTGCTGGTCAAGGGGCTCGGGCTCTACGACACCTACGCGGCGCTCGTCATGCCCACCCTGGTCAGCGCCTTCAACCTGGTCGTCCTGCGGTCCTTCTTCATGAACCTGCCGGAGGAGCTGTACGACGCGGCGAAGGTGGACGGCGCCGGGGACTTCCGCATCCTGGTCCGCATCGTCCTGCCGCTGTCCAAGGCCGTCCTCGCCGTCATCAGCCTCTTCTACGCGGTGACGTACTGGAACGCCTTCTTCAACTCGCTCCTGTACCTCAACGACTCCGACAAGTGGCCGCTGCCCATGGTGCTGCGGACCTACGTCCTCCAGGGCCAGAGCCTCGACGCCGCGTCGGCCGGTGAGGTGCTCGCCCCGCAGCAGGCCGTGCAGATGGCGGTCCTGGTGATCGCGGTCGTCCCGATCCTCTGCGTCTACCCGTTCCTCCAGCGCTACTTCACCAAGGGCGTGCTCACCGGAGCCGTCAAGGGCTGAGCGCAACAGCCGCCCCCCGCTCCTTCCCTTCCCCCTTCCAAGGAGATCCAGGTGTCGAGCTCCACCCCCATCAACCGCAGAGCGCTCTTCCGACTCGGTGCCGGCCTCGGCCTCGGGCTGGCGGCCGCCCCGCTGCTCACCGCCTGCGGCGACGGCGGCACGACCGCGAAGGCCGAGGCGAAGAGCGCGTCCCTGCTCCCGCGCAGCGCCGTCCGCAACATCGGGCTCAAGCCCGACCTGGAGGGCACCGCGGCCGGTGTCCCGCAGGGCTTCTTCAGCTACCCGGCCGAGCCGCTGAGGGCCACGAAGGGCACGCCGCTCAAGGGCGCCGAGGCGATCAGCGCCACGATGGAGACGTTCTCGCCTCCGCCGCCCTCGCGCGGCAAGAACGTCGCCTGGCAGGAGATCGAGAAGCTGCTCGGTACCAGGGTGGACATCACCGGTGTGCCCTCCGACGACTACAGCACCAAGTTCTCCACGATGGTCGCGAGCGACAGCCTGCCCGACCTCTTCATGTACCCGGAGAGCGGTGGCGTCGACAACAAGGCCGCCTTCCTGCAGGCCAAGTGCGCCGACCTCACCCCGCACCTCGCGGGGGACGCGGTCAAGGACTACCCGAACCTCGCGGCCATCCCGGAGGCCGCCTGGCAGGGCGCGATCTTCGGCGGCAAGCTCTACGGCATCCCGATCGCCCGCTCCGGAACCGGCGGCGCCGGCTTCTACCGCCACGATCTGTTCGAAGAGGTCGGCGTCACCAGCCTGGACCAGATCACCGACCTGGACCGCTTCGTGGAGGTCTGCAAGGAGCTGACCCGGCCCAAGAAGGACCAGTACGCGATCATCGCCGGGGCCACCACCGTCATCGCCATGTCCGCCGGAGCCCCCGCGTCCTGGCGGCTGGACGAGAAGACCGGCAAGTTCACCCTCGACCTGGAGACCCCGGAGTACCGCAAGGCGGTCGAGACGGCCCGGCTGCTGTACAAGGCCGGCTGCTACTACCCGGGCACCCTCCAGATGTCCGGGGCCCAGAAGGCCCAGTACACGGACATGTTCAAGAACGGCAAGGGCGCATACGTCTACGACGGCATGCCCAGCTACCTGGCGCCGGGTGTCGGCTACGTCGCCACGATGAAGGCGATCGACAAGAAGTTCGATCCACGCCCGTTCGTGCCGGTCGGCAAGGGTGCCGTGACCTGGATGGACAACGTCGCGCTCCAGAACACGCACATCAGCAAGGCGTCCGGGGACCGGGTCGAGGAGATCCTGCGGTTTGCCGACTTCGCGGCCTCGCCGTTCGGCAGCCTGGAATACACCCTGATCAACTACGGAGTGGAGGGCAAGGACTTCACCCGTGACGCCAACGGCAACCCGGCCCTCACCAAACAGGGCACCCAGGACGTCACCGTGCCCTGGAAGTTCGCCGCCTCCGCGGTCCCGGCGGTCTTCAGCGCCGACTCCGAGCAGGGCGTGCGCCATGTCCACGAGGCTTTCACCAGGATGATCCCGATGATGGTGCCGGACGCGACGCTCCGGTACTCCTCGCCCACCTGGGACTCCAAGGGCTACGGCAGCCTCAGCACGCTCAAGGGCGACGTCATCAAGGACATCGTCGCCGGCCGCAAGCCCATGTCGGCCTACGACCAACTGGTCAAGGACTACCTGGCCAAGGGCGGCGAGAGGGCCCGCGGAGAGTTCGAGGAAGCCTTTCAGAAGGGGAAGAAGTGACCACCCGACGCTCGGTCCTCGCACTCGGCGGCGCGGCGGCCGCGGCAGCCGTCACCGTCCCCGCCCTCTCCACCCCCGCCGCCGCCCGGCCGCACGGCTTCCGCCCGGAGCCCGGCTCCGACGGCGTCGGCGACCCGCTCTTCCCGACCCTCGGCAACGGCGGCTACCAGGTCACCCACTACGACCTGACCTTCGACTTCACCCCGGTGACGTACGACTTCACCGCCACGGTGAAGATCAGCGCCCGGGCCACCCAGGACCTGTCCGCCTTCAACCTCGACACCGACGGCCACACCATCGACGCCGTCACCGTCGCCGGCCGCCCCGCCACCTGGCAGCTCACCGCAGGCCGGAGCGGCCAGGAGCTGACCGTCACCCCGGACCGCGCGATCCGCGACCACCAGGCGTTCACCGTCGAGATCCGCTACCGGGGCAACGGCAAGGCGCCCCGGCTCGGCCTCACCGGCTGGCGGTTCGGCAGCGACGGCGGCTTCGCCTCGGCCGCCCAGTCCTCCCGCGCCGACACCTTCCTGCCCTGCAACGACACCCCGTCGGACAAGGCGACCTGGACCTTCCACCTCAGCGCCCCCGAGGGCTTCGTCGCCACCGCGAACGGCGAGCTGACGCACCGTACCCCGCGCGCCGACGGCTCCACCGTCTGGCACTTCGCCCTCCGCGAGCGCATGGCCACCGAGCTGATCGGCATAGCCGTCGTCAAGGGCACCTATCTCCACGGCCACAGCCACCGCGGCCTGCCCCTGCGCCACATCGTTCCCCGGGGCCAGGAGGAGACGTACGCCCCGGTCGTCGCCCGTACCGCCGACCACCTGGCCTGGCTGGAGGCGAAGTTCGGCCGCTACCCGTTCTCCGTCTACGGCGTGCACATCTACGACGGCTACACCGACGCGCTGGAGAACCAGACGCTGTCCCTCTTCGGCACCAACTGGTTCAAGCCCAACGCCCAGGGACAGCCGGGCTACGAGACCACCATGGTCCACGAGCTCGTCCACCAGTGGTTCGGCGACTCCGTCACCCCGCACGACTGGCAGCAGGCATGGCTCAACGAGGGTCCCGCCGTGTACTACGCCGGACTGTACGGCGAGGAGCGCGGCTGGTCCGTCCTCGCGGACAAGATGAAGGCCACGTACGAGAAGCTCGACGCCGTCCGCGCCGCCGACGGGCCGCCCGGACTGCCCAAGGCGCTCGGCGGCACCAACATCTACGACGGCGGCGCCCTCGTCCTCCACGCCCTGAACCAGCGCATCGGCCGACGCTCCTTCGACACCGTGATGCGCGAGTGGGTGCGGCGCTTCAAGGACTCCACGTACACCTCGGAGCAGTTCATCCGGCACACCGTCGACACCACCCGCGACCGCTCGCTCGACCCGTTCCTGCGCGACTGGCTCTTCGGAGCCGTCAACCCACCCATGCCCGGCCACCCCGACTGGAAGGCCACCGCGTGAACCGCCCCCTGAACGTCGTACGAGCCACCGCCGCATCCGCCACCGCGGCCCTCCTGACCGCCCTGCTCGCCGCCCCGTCCGCGGGAGCCGCGCCTGCGACCCGCACCCTCTACGCCGCCCCGGAGGGCCGCGGCGCCGCCTGCACCGCCGCCCGCCCCTGCGCCCTGGAGGGCGCCCGCGACCTGGCCCGCACCGAGCACGACCGCACGGTCCGCGTCCTCCTGAAGGACGGCACGTACCGGCTCGACGCGCCCCTGGAGCTCGGCGCCGCCGACTCCGGCACCACCTGGACCGCCGCCCCCGGCGCCCATCCGGTGCTCTCCGGCGGCCAGGACCTCACCGGCTGGCGCAAGAACGCCGACGGCACCTGGACCGCCGCCGTCCCCGCCGGTGTCACCCCGCGCCAGCTCTTCGTGGACGGCCGCCGCGCCACCCGCGCCCGGGGCGAGGCGTGCCCCGCCGCCACCTGCGACGCCACCGCCACCGGCATGACCGGCGCCACGGCGACCGGCATCGGTCACTGGGCGCACCCGACGGACGCCGAGGCCGTCATCCGTGTCCGCTGGCGCAACTACCACTGCCGGATCGCGGGCGTCAGCGGCGACACCCTCACCTTCGCCCAGCCCTGCTGGACCAACTCCGCGAGCGGCACCGGCCGCACCGGCCCCGCCTGGGACACCACCGCCGTCGACTCCACGCGCTACAGCGGTGTCGCGTTCTTCGAGAACGCCGCCGAACTCCTGGACGAGCCGGGCGAGTTCGTGTGGAACTCCACGGACCGCACCGTCACCTACCTCCCGCGCGAGGGCGAGAACATGCGCCACGCGCGGGCCGTCACCCCGCACACCGAGCAGCTGCTCGCCGTCGACGGCGCCCACGACCTCACGGTCAGCGGCATCGGCTTCGCGTACGCGGCCTACCGGCAGCCCGGCACCGATGAGGGCTACGCGGGCATGCAGGCCGGTCTCACCCTGACCGGAGCCACCGGCCCCGTCGACCACGGGGGCCGCTACTACACCAAACCGGCTGCCGCGCTCACCGTGCGCGGCAGCCGGCGGGTCGCCGTCGACTCCGTGAGCTTCACCCACCTCGGCGGCGCCGGAGCGATCCTGGAGTCCGGTACCAAGGACAGCGCGCTCACCCGCTCCACCTTCACCGACCTCTCCTCGGGCGCGGTCTACGTCGGCGACACCGAGCCCATGCCGGAGCCCGCACGCGCCGGGGAGCGCAACACCGTCGCGTACAACACGATCAGCCGCACCGGTGTCGAGTACACCGACGCGGTCGGCATCTGGGCCGGCTACGAGGCCGGGCTGACCGTCGACCACAACAGCCTGGACCACCTCCCGTACTCGGCGATCTCCGTCGGCTGGGGCTGGAACCAGCCGGAGGCGCAGAAGTCCGTGCTCCGCGACAACAAGGTGACGGACAACCGCATCACCGACGTCATGGAGGTCGCCCGGCAGCAACACGACGGCGGCGCCATCTACACCCAGGGCGCCCAGCCCGGCACCGTCGTCAGCGGCAACTACATCAACCGCTCCGCGTACGGGAACACCGAGCGCGATGGCAACGGCATCTACCTGGACGAGCAGTCCTCGTACATCACCGTCGAGAACAACGTCATCACCCGCATCGGCTACAAGTGGGTGTCCAACTGGGCGGACTACGGCATCCGGAACACCGCGCGCGGCAACTGGACCGACACCGCCGCCCCCGCCCTCGGCGGCACCGGCTCCGTCATGACCGGCAACCACACCGGCCTGGACCGCCTCCCGGCCGCCGCCCTCGCCGTCGCCGCCCGGGCCGGAGCCCACGGGGGCCCGGTCGAGCGGCTGCGTACCGACCTGGCCCGCACGGGCACGGCCACCCAGTCCTCGACGGACGGCACCGCCACCGCCGCCCTCGCCCTGGACGCCGACACCAACACGGACACCCGCACCCTCGCCGAGGACGGCGCCTGGTGGCAGGTGGACCTCGGAGCCACCCGGCACATCCGCCAGGTCGAGGTCTGGAACAACGCCTCCACGACGACGGCCGACTTCGACATCGTCACCGACGACACCACGGTCCACGTCAGCGGCAAGGCCCTGCGCCCCACCGTCGTGGACCTGGACAGCCGCACCCGTACGGTCCGCGTCGTGAAGACCGGCACGGGCCGGGTCGCCCTCTCCCAGGTACTGATCCACTGAGCGTGCCCACCCGGACACGGAGAGCTGCGCCAGGGAAAGCGGTTCGTGACCACCCGATGAAGTGCGGTATTGTTCTCATGCGCGTTCGGCCAAGGGGAAACCCCAGGTCAGGCGGGCATCGGGACGTGGCGCAGCTTGGTAGCGCACTTGACTGGGGGTCAAGGGGTCGCAGGTTCAAATCCTGTCGTCCCGACTGGAGACAGTCGCAGGTCAGGGCCGGTTTCGGAGAAATCCGAAAACGGCCCTTGATCGTTTTTGGGGACCAGTCGGGGACCAAGTGGTGGTCCGGCGTCCTTGACCGGGTCAGCGGGTCATGACTATGGGGCTCGGGAGTGAGCGTGGTGCGCGCAGCGCGCTGAAGTGGGCCGAGAGTGCCGTTCCGGCCGCTGTGATCTTGTGGACGTCCGGGTGAAGGTAGCGCTGGGTGGTGGTCAGCGAACCGTGGCCGGCGATTCTGCGGAGGACGTGTACCGGCACCCCGGCGTCGGCGAACCGGGTCAGCGCGGTGTGACGGAGGTCGTGGCGGCGCAGATACTCGTAGCCGAGCTTGGTGACCACGTCGTCCCAGTGTGTGGCGTCGCGGAGGACGGCTGTGGAGATACGTCCGCCTCGTGGGCCCGTGAACAGGCGGGCGGCCGGATTGGGGCCGGCGGACAGGATGCGCTGGGCGACGAGGGGGCGGATCTCTTCGACAATGGGAACCTTGCGGGCCCGCTTGCCTTTGGTGCCCTTCTGCGCCCGATGAGTCGTGAACTTTAAGTGTAAGAGTATACGTGGCCGCCATGTCGGCGCAGTAGGAGAGGCAGACTGTTCCAGATACGAGTTTCAGGAGCCCATTTTTCAAGATATTACCCCACGTTTAGATATGTCGACGAGTGGAGGTTAGGTGTGATTTGCATGTGCGTCAAGTGGTAACAGTGTGCCTGATTATTTTCCCATTTTGAGTGGAGTTGAGCCGCGTGGATCGAGGATGCATCTATGTGTGCATTGCCTGTCTCGAGGATCTGCAGGATCTCAAACGACTATCCAAGGGGGACTTTGGGGCCTGGCGTCGCATGGTAATTAATGAAATGCCGGAGGACCGCATAGAACTGCTGCTGTCTCCTGCGCCTTGGTCTTTCATCCTGGGGTTTGTTGTTCAGGTTGCTGGGGTGAGGCGCCCACTATTGCTAATCAAAAATCCGATCCCTCCATACGCCCTTGCAGAAGTGCCGTCAGGGGCACTCGCTGGCCATTCCTGGGTCGCAACCCGCCAGGCGATCCTAAAGTACAATCCAGGACTCGACGGTTTTTTGACGATGCTTGAGGAGGGTGGGTTTTCTCCATTCGCAAAAGGAATCGCAAGAAGTGCTGAGCATTCGAGACGCCGTGAGAGCTCCTAAGCGTTGTCCCGTAAATGATCTACGTCGTGCTTGCTGACCTGCCCGTGCTTCGTCAGCCGGCGAGGGTGAGGTTGTGCAGGCGGGCGATGCCGAGCATGGCGTGGTGGACGCCGTCGCCTTTGAGGCGGCAGTCGCGGAGGATCTTCCAGGTCCTCATGCGGGCGAAGGCGTGCTCGACGCGGGCGCGGACCTTGCGGTGGGAGGTGTTGTGTTCCTCTTACCAGGCCGGGAGTTCGCTCTGGCCGGGTTCGTGTCGGTGCAGGATGACCAGGCCGGTGCCCCGGTAGCCGCCGTCCGCGATCACCGTGGTCTTCCCGACGGCTTCCTTGGCGCCGGACAGCTCCCACGCCTTGCAGTCGTTGCGGTTGCCGGGAAGCGGTCGGCCGACGGCGACGACGAGTCGGCTGTCGGCATCGATGACGACCTGGTGGTTGGTCGAGTACCGGTAGTTCTTCGACTGCTCGGCGACGGTGTGATCGCGGGTGGGGACCAGCGTGCCGTCCACGATCAGCGCGGTGTCCTTGCGGAACCGATTGCGCTGTTGCAGGGCGAGCGAGGGCCCGAGGTGGTCGATGATGCGGTCGGCCGCAGACTTGGACACCCCGAAGAGAGGTGCCAGCTGCCGCAGGGTCAGGTTCGTCCGCCAGTAGGCGGCGACCAGCAGTACGCGATCCTCCAGTGGCAGACTCCACGGCCGACCCTTGCGCACCGGATCTGCACCCTCGCGCCGGAGCGCGGTGATCAGCCTGCCGAACCGGCGCGGGCTCAGCCCGCTGAACGAGGCTATCCAGGAGGGCTGCGACGCCGTGATCACACCAGACACAGCAAGATCATCTCACCGCTGACCAGCAGTTACGGGACAGGTCTTGGACAGCTCCCACCACACCGGAGGTCTTCGCCATGTTCAAGGCCAGACCGGTGTCAACAACGCTCGTGATCAATACAGCTAGCGAGCCCTCAAGGGCGGCCTTCGTAGTCATGCGGTGGCGCCTCCCCCGGTGGTCACAGGGGTGGGGATTCGGCCGTGGGTGGCCACCGAGCCATCAGCGGCACTCCGACTACCGCCCCGTCAAGCCTGACAGCCCCGGCTACACCCCGAGCAGCACGCCTCAGGTCGCCAAGTACGGGGCCGGGCTCCTGAAACTCAGCGCCACCGTGACCATCCACCCGTACTGGGCCCAGCTCGGGGAGGGCGTGGTCGCGGCGCGGATGGCGCTCAAAGATGCTCACGAAAAACAGCCCGCTGGCGAGACAGGGTGAGCATCATGGCTGGGTCCAGCTCGATATCCGCGTTGGAGAAGTGGCGTGCTACGCGGGCACTGACAGTCCGCCGGTCAATCTGCCCTTCCCACCCTGCAGTGACCAGAGGTGCCGAAGTGATCCTCACCGCCAGGACAGCGATCCTGGGGACCAGTTGGGGACCACACGGTACGCGCAGTGGTGCACGATGCACGCTTCCATGCACAACACGTGCCCGAATTAAGTCTGCTATAGCCAGAAAATGTCCTTGCCCCTCACTCCTGGGGGTCAAGGGGTCGCAGGTTCAAATCCTGTCGTCCCGACTGGTAGCAGTCGTAGACCGAGGGCCGGTTCTGGAGGAATCCAGGACCGGCCCTCGATCGTTCACGGCCGGGTGCCGCGAACGGAACCGCCGGTCAGGCGTTCTGGACCTGCTGGGCGCGGTCGGCGACCACCGTGGCCAGCTGTTCGAATTCCGCGGTCCACTCCTGATCGGTGGAGAGCGCCGGCCCGTATTCGAGTCCGATGAGTACCGTGCCCACGCGGATCGCGGCACGGGCCGTCGTCTCGTCCATGGCGGCATCGTGCGTGGTCGCCGCGGTACGTTGATCGCCGAGTTCCGACAGGGGGAGCTCGTCCGCCCCGTCGGCGAGGGACGCCCGGCTCTCCTCGAAAGCCTTCGCGCTCGCCGCGGCGCTGGAGCAGGACCACACCTGGAAGGTGCTGCGGACCAGAGTTCCCGAGCTGTCGCGCCCGCAGGCGGAGACGAACTTCCCCTGGGCCACCGAGCACCCCGCCCTCTTGTTCTCGCCGGACTCGACGGACCCGTCTCTCTGCCAGTCGCCCGGCATG
The DNA here is from genome assembly GCF_052542855.1 of Streptomyces sp. SAS_281. Taxonomy (NCBI): domain Bacteria; kingdom Bacillati; phylum Actinomycetota; class Actinomycetes; order Kitasatosporales; family Streptomycetaceae; genus Streptomyces; species Streptomyces sp. SAS_281. Next base: position 57,697 of record NZ_JBMNDO010000024.1, on the reverse strand, counting down.
CTCGCGAGGTCCGGGACGACCCGCCTGAGCTCGTCGGCGTTCAGGGTGCGCACGGCGTTGCGGTCGCCGCCGCCCTGGGGCGACCCGGGGGAATCGTCGGGCAGGATCAGCTCCACTCCTCCGTAGACGGCCACCACGACCAAGGCGGCCAGCAGAGCGGCGACCAACGTGATGACGGCCCGCCCGGCCCGGGTGTTGTTGACCGTCAGCGGCCCCAGGGCGATGGAACTGTGCGCGACCCTGCTGCCGTTGATCATCAGGCTGCCCGTGGTGTGGGTCGAGGGGGCGCTCAGCTGCACCTGCAAGTGGCGCAGCAGTTCCGGGTCCGCCTCGATCTCCTCCTGGATCGCCGACCTGGCCGAGGCCAGTGCGGCGAGGTCGTCCGGGGCCCGGTCCAGCGTGCTCAGGGCCGTCCGGCCCCGTTCCGTCGCGGCCAGCCGTGCGCGCAGGGCGTCGGCGAGCGCGTTTCCCGCCCCCTGGCCGACGGCGCCCGCCGCCTCGGTCGCCGTGGCGGTCATGATCGCGACGACCATGGCCGCCAACGCGGATGTCTCCATGCGCTCCCCCCGGCTCCGGCGCCCGGCACCCCGCGAGGTGCCATGCCCGGTTCTCGTCGTCCCACGACGTGCGGCGTGGTGCGCCCCAATGTCACCCGTCCCCATGCGTCCTGTCTTTGGCGAGGAGCGCAGACCTTCGGCGCATTCAGCGCAGGCCGGCCCGGACCTCGCTCGGCGGGATCCCGTACGCCTTGCGGAAGGCCCGGCTGAAGTCGGCAGGGTGCCTGAAGCCGCGGCGCAGGGCGATCTCGCCGATCGAGAGGTGCAGCAGCCCGGGCTTGGCCAGGTCGGTGCGGCACCGTTCCAGCCGCCGGCGCAGGATGGTGGCGGCGACGGACTCCGGCTCGTCGCGGAAGAGATGGTGGAGGGTTCGTACGGACATGTGGTGGTGGGCGGCTACGGCCGCCGGCCCCAGGCACGGATCATCGAGGTGCTGTTCGATGAAGGCGTCGATCCGGGCCAGGAGCACCCTTCTGCGCGACTCGGCGGGCAGCGCGCTCCGGTCGTCGAGCCGCGCCGCGAAGAGGGACATGGCCAGGTCCACCGCGATGGTGCCGAGCCTCCCGAGTCCGGCGGGGCCCGCGGTACGGGCGGCCTCCGGCAAGGCGGTCAGATACGGGACCAGCAGCGCGCCGGAGGCGGTCCCGGTCGGCAGCGGCTCGGCCGCCAGGCGGTCGGCGCGGCTCCCGGACAGCGGGAGGAGCGCCAGCGGGAGACGCAGCAGGGTGATGCGGACGGATGCACCCGTGTCCACGAATGCGCAGGCCAGCGGCCTCGAACTGGAGAACAGGGACATCTCGCCCGGCCCGAGGCCGATGTCGTTGCGGCCCTGCTCCAGGCGGACCCCGCCCTGCCGTACCAGCACCAGGAAGCCGTCCTCGGGGTCCTCCCGGCGGATCTGCGCGGGGGAGCGCCGGGCCGTCAGGGGGGAGAAGCCGAAGGTCGCGAGCCGGCTGCGGGGGAGCTCCACGGACTCCGCCCGGCCCCGGAAATCGCCCGCGTGCGGACTGCGGATCGACACGGGCATGACCTCCCGGGCGACCATGTCGCTCCACCAGGCGAACCGGTCCGGCACCGCGATGTCGTCGGTGTGCACGGTCACGAACGGCCCCGTCGTCGCCACGGACTCTCCGGGCGCTCCCCTCAGGCTTGGCATGCAACGATGGTGCCCGCCAAGGAAGTTGAGCGGGTAGGCGGTGCCCAGCCATATCGTGGCGCCCTGCGGGCGGGAGCGCGCTCGCCCCGGGGCTAGGCTGCCGCCCATGAAGAAGCCACAGGCGTTTCTCTTCGATCTCGGCGGTGTCGTGTGCCGCTTCCACCGCGAGCGGCGGCTGGAACTCCTCGGCGAGGCGTGCGGGCTCTCCGCGCGGCGCGTCGAGTCGGAGCTCTACGCCTCCGGGCTCGTCCCGGCCTGGGACCGGGGACAGGGGAGCGCCGGCGACGTCGAGCGGGAGATCCGGCGGCGCCTCGGCTTCGCGGGTACGGCGGAGGAACTGCGCCGCATCTGGTGCCGGGCGTTCGAGCCCGACCCCGAGGTTCTCGCCGCGGTCGACCTCGTACGGGACCGGCCGACGGCCCTGTTCACGGACAACGACGCGTTGCTGCGCGCCGGGCTGTCCGCGTGGCTGCCCGAGGTGAACGACCGCTTCGACGTGCTCGCCTTCTCGTGCGCGCTCGGCGCGACCAAGCCCGCCGAGGAAGCCTTCGCGGGCGCGCTCGGGCTGCTCGGGGCCGCCCCCGGCGAGGCGTTCTTCGTGGACGACCGGGAGGCCAACGTCCGGGCGGCCCGCGAACTCGGGCTGACCGCCGTGGTCTTCGAGGGCGGCGCGGCGCTCCGGCGGACGCTGGAACAGCTGCTCGCCCGATGAGCGGGGAGGGCCGGGAAGGGCTCGCCGCTCACCACACCCCGTCGCGCCCGGCCGCCCCCTCCGTGGACTCGCGCAGCACCAGGCGGTGCGCCACCACCCGGTCCTGCGGGCGCTCCGCGACCGGGCCGTCCGCCTCGTCCGGGCGGCGCGTGGCCTCCTCGATCCGGCGCAGCAGCAGGTCCACCGCGACCCGGGCCACCGCCTCCTTGTCCGGGGCGACGGTGCTCAGGGACGGCACGCCGAAGCGGCCGCCCTCCACATCGTCGAAGCCGATCACCGCGACGTCCTCGGGCACCCGTGCCCCGTAACCGTGCAGGGCGCGCAGCGCCCCCAGCGCCAGCTGGTCGTTCAGGCAGAGCAGCGCGTCCGGCCGGACGCCGGAGGCCAGCACCCGGCGGACCGCGTCGGCGCCGTCGCTCATGTGGAACGCCTCCACCGGCAGCAGCGACGCCGGGTCGTACGGAAGGCCCGCCCCGGAGAGTGCGAGGCGGAAGCCGCGGGTGCGGGCCTGGGCCGTACCGACGCAGCCGTCCTCCCGGCCGCCGACGGTGAGGATGCGGCGGCGGCCCAGGGCGAGCAGGTGCTCGGTGGCCTCGCGGGCCGCGCGTTCGTTGTCGATCGCCACATGGTCCGCGCCCTCGTTGAGCAGTTCGCCGAGCAGGACGGTCGGCGGCGGTCCGGTGTGGGCGCGCAGGTCCTCCGGCGCGAGGGCGAGCGGGCTGAGGATGACGCCGTCCACGAAGTCCGACCCGAAACCGGCCAGGGCGGCCTTCTCGCGCTCGCGGTCGCCGCCCGACTGGTGGATCAGCACGGTCAGGGAGCGCTTTTCGGCCTCCCGGACGACGTGCCGGGCGAGCTCCGCGAAGTACGGGACATCGAGTTCGGGCACCACCAGGGCGATGATGCCGGTGCGTCCGCTGCGCAGATGACGGCCGGCGAGGTTGATGCGGTAGCCGAGGTGGTCGATGGCCTCCTGCACCACGCGCCGCGTCCGGTCGGACACGTGCACGTAGTCGTTGAGCACGTTGGACACCGTTTTCTCCGACACCCCCGCGTGCCGTGCGACGTCCTTGATCCTCGGTCGTGCCACCCGTGACTCCCCACCCTCGGTTCGCGCCGAGTCTATGCCGTGCCCCCGGCGGTCCGGACCGATGGGCGGCGTATCCGGCACTGGTGGTGGCCCAGCTCTTTACAGCCAATGTACATCGATGTAAAAACAGGTCACCGCTCCGGGAGACCGGTGCGGATCACCCCGATGTGCACGGGCGGCCGACGGCTGCCGTGCCGATGGCGCATGCCATCGGCCGGGCACGTCGTCCGGCCGTCGAAAGGTCAGTGATGAACTCTGCACCTCCCGCCCGAGGGCTGCCCGGACCCCGGGACCCCGGCCGCCAGCCCGCCATCGACCGCCGCGCACTGCTGCGTTACGGCACGGCCGGGGCGGCCGCGCTGCTGGCGGCGGGTTCGCTCACCGGCTGCGCCTCACCGGCCCGCGCGGGCGAGGCGTCCGCGCTGAAGGTCTGGGACCTCTTCCAGGGCGGCGACGGCATGCTCATGGACGAGATGATCGCCGCCGTCTCGAAGGGCTCCGACGGTTTCGACGTGGACCGGACGATTCTGGACTGGGGCCCGTCGTACTACACGAAACTCGCCATGTCGGCTGCGGGCGGCCGGGCCTCCGACGTCGCCGTGCTGCACCTGTCACGACTGGCCGGATACGCCCCCGGCGGTCTGCTCGACCCGCTCGACCTGGACCTCCTCGCCGGATTCGGCGTCAGCGAGAAGGACTTCGCGCCCGCCGTATGGAAGCGCGCCCAGCACCAGGGCACCGTCTACGCGGTCCCGCTGGACGTCCACCCCTTCATCGTCTTCTACGACAAGGACGTGGCCGACAAGGCCGGACTGCTCGACCCCTCCGGCCACCTGGCGCCGATGGGCTCGCCCGAGGCGTTCCTGGACGCCGGCAAGAAGCTGGCCGAGGTCACCGGCAAGTCCGGCGTGCTCTTCGGCCACGTCACCGACACCGCCCAGAGCTGGCGCCAGTTCGCCGCGCTGTACGCCCAGACCGGGGCCTCCTTCACGCTGCCCGACGGCGGGCCGCCGAAGATCGACATCGATGCCGCGGTGAAGGTCGTCGCCTTCATGAAGCAGCTCTTCGACGGGCGCACCAACCCCAACAACCTCGACTACAACGGCGCGATGGCCGCGTTCATGGACGGCCGCGGCGGCATGATCATGGCGGGGGAGTGGGAGCTGCCCACGTTCCGCAAGTCCGGCATCAAGCACCTGGGCGCGGCTCCCTTCCCGCAGGTCTTCGCGCGCCCGGCCGTCTACGCCGACTCGCACAGCTTCGTCCTGCCGCACCAGGACGACCCGGACCCCGCCCGCCGCCGCGAGGCCCACCGGTACATCGCCGAGATCGTGAAACAGAGCCTGACCTGGGCGAGTGCCGGCCACATCCCCGCGTATCTGCCGGTACAGGACCGCCCCGAGTACACGAAGCTCGACCCCCAGTCGTCCTACGCGGCCGCCGGCGAGATCGCGGTGCTCGACCCGCCGAACTGGTTCGCCGGAGCCGGCGGCAACTTCCAGAACCGCATGTGCCAGCCGCTCCAGTCGGCGCTGCTGGGCAACACCTCCGCCGAGAGCGCGGTACGGCAGATGGTCCGCGAGGCGGACACGCTGCTGCGCCAACCCAACCCGGTCGCCTGACGACAGCCGAAGGAGCCGCATCGTGACCACCACCGCGCCCGCCGGAGCGTCGGCGCCCCCGCAACCACCCTCCGCGACACCGGCCGCGCCCCGGCGCCGCCGCTCGCTGACCCGGGGCGGCGGGCTGTTCGTCCTGCCGTTCCTGGTCGTGTTCGCGCTCTTCCTGGTCTGGCCCGTCGTCCAGGGCCTCTGGATGAGCCTCACCGACGCCTCGCTCAGCCTGCGCGGCACCGAGTTCGTCGGATTCGCCAACTACACCGAGGCGTTCGGGGACCCGGACGTCTGGAGCAGCCTCGGCAACACCGTCTTCTTCACCGTCATCTCGTGCGTACCGCTCGTCCTGGTCGCACTCGGCATGGCGCTGCTCGTGCACAGCGGACTGGCCGGCCAATGGGTGTGGCGGCTCGCCTACTTCGCCCCGTACCTGCTGCCGGTCACCGTGGTCACCCTCATCTGGACGTGGCTCTACCAGCCCGACATCGGCCTCGGCAACCAGTTGCTGACCTCGCTGGGCATGGAGCCCGTCGGCTGGCTCTCCGACGAGTCGGTGGCGATGTGGTCGGTCGCCGCCCTCACCGTCTGGTGGACCGTCGGCTTCAACTTCCTGCTCTACCTGGCCGCCCTCCAGTCCCTGCCCACCACGTACGACGAGGCCGCCGCGCTCGACGGCGCGGGCGCCTGGCGGCGGCTCTGGTCGGTCACCCTGCCCCAGCTGCGCCACACCACCGTGCTGGTCGCGATGCTCCAAGTCCTCGCCTCGCTGAAGGTGTTCGACCAGATCTACATCCTCACCAAGGGCGGCCCCAACGGCTCGACCCGTCCGATCCTGGAGTACGTCTACGACGTCGGCTTCACCGGGTACCGGCTGGGCTACGCCTCCGCGATCAGCTACATCTTCTTCGCGATCGTCATCGTCGTCTCCGTCCTGCAACTCCGCTTCTTCCGTCAGGAGGGCTGACCGTGTCCGCCATCTCCACCCCCGTGCGCCGGCCGCGCCGGCCGCGCGAGGAGTCCGGCTCACCCTTGCTGCTCGGCCACGGACGGCTGCCCCGGGTGCTCGCCGGGACCGCGCTGACCGTGCTCGCCGTCGCCTGGCTGCTGCCCTTCGTGTGGGCGGTCGCCACCTCGCTCCAGAGCGAGCAGGACGTGATGAAGTCGGGCCTCTCGCCGTTCAAGGGGGCCTTCACGCTCTCCGCGTACCGGCAGATCCTGGAGCGGGGCAACGTACCGACCTGGGCGTTCAACAGCCTGCTCATCTCCGCCGTGGTCACCCTGCTCACCACGGCCTTCTCCACACTCGCCGCGTACGGCTTCTCGCGCGGCACCTTCCGCGGCCGCCGCACCCTGCTCGCGGTCACCGTCGCCGCGATCATGGTCCCGCCGCAGCTGCTGATCGTCCCGCTCTTCGAGCAGATGACGATGTTCCACCTGGTCGACACCTACGCGGCGGTGATCCTGCCGCAGGTGGTGGCGCCCATGATGGTCTTCATCCTGAAGCGCTTCTTCGACGCGATACCCCGCGAACTGGAGGACGCCGCCCGCATCGACGGCGCCTCCGAACTGCGGGTCTTCACGTCCATCGTGCTCCCGCTGTCCCGCCCGATCGTCGCAGCCGTCGCGATCTTCGTGTTCATCGGCGCGTGGAACAACTTCATGTGGCCGTTCATCGTCACCAACGACCCCGACCTCATGACACTCCCGGTCGGCCTCGCCACCGTCAAGGACGCCTACGGCATCCAGTACGCCCAGTCCATGGCGTCGGCCCTGCTGGCCGCGCTGCCGCTGATCGTGATGTTCCTGCTCTTCCAGCGGCGCATCGTCAACTCCGTCGCCACCACCGGCCTCGGCGGCGGCTGACCCCGTCGACTCTCCCTGCCCCGGCGCCTGCCTCCCGGCCGGCCGCCACCACGATCCACCTGGAGTACCTGTGCACACCCCCTCCGTCCCCCGTCCGGAGTACCCGCGCCCGCAGTTCGTACGGCGGGACTGGCTCAACCTCAACGGGACCTGGCAGTTCGAGACCGACCAGGGGGACAGCGGTCTCGAACGCGGGCTCCTGGAACGCGACCTTTCCGGTGAGATCCTCGTACCGTTCGCCCCCGAGTCCGAGCTCTCCGGCGTCGGCGACACCGACTTCCTGGAAGCCGTCTGGTACCGGCGGCGCTTCACCCCGCCCGCCGATTGGACCGGCCGCCGGGTGCTGCTGCACTTCGGCGCCGTCGACCACGACACCACCGTCTGGGTCGACGGCACCGAAGTCGTACGCCACCGGGGCGGGTTCACCCCCTTCACCGCCGACCTCGGCGACCTCGCCCCGGCCGGGCGCGAGGTGGAGATCACTGTCCGCGCCCGCGACCCGAAGTCCGGTCCGCAGGCCCGCGGCAAGCAGGCCGTCCAGTACGCCAACCACGACTGCAACTACACGCGTACGACCGGGATCTGGCAGACCGTCTGGGCCGAGCCGGTCCCCGACGCCCATCTCCGCCGCCCCCGCATCACCCCCGATCTGGCCGCCGGCGCCTTCCACCTCGAACTGCCCCTGTCCGCCAACCTTCCCGGCCACCGCGTCCGCGCCGTCCTCAGCGACGGCACCGGTGAGGTGTGCCGCGCCGAGGCCCGCGCCGACCTCGACCTGGCCCCCCGCCTGTACCTGGCCGTCCCGGAGGACCGGCGCCGCGAGTGGAGCCCCGAGGACCCCCACCTGTACGGGCTGCGCCTCGAACTCCTCGGACCCGACGGCGAGTCCGCCGACACCGTCGAGAGCTACGCGGGCCTGCGCTCCGTCTCGATCCGGGGCAGGACCGTCCTCCTCAACGGCCGCCCCCGCTTCCAGCGCCTTGTGCTCGACCAGGGCTGGTACCCGGACGGGCTGATGACCGCCCCCACCGACGAGGCCCTGATCCGTGACATCGAACTGGCCATGGAGGCCGGGTTCAACGGGGCCCGGCTGCACCAGAAGGTGTTCGAGGAGCGGTTCCTCCACCACGCCGACCGCCTCGGCTACCTGGTCTGGGGCGAGTTCGGCGACTGGGGTTGCGAGATCGGCGGCTCCTCCGGCGACAACCAGCGCCCCGACGCGTCCTTCGTCGCCCAGTGGCTCGAAGCCGTGGAGCGCGACTACTCCCACCCCTCGATCGTCGGCTGGTGCCCGCTCAACGAGACGTACCAGAAGCTCCATGACCGGATCACCCAGCTCGACGACGTGACCCGGGCGATGTTCCTCGCCACCAAGGCGCTGGACACCTCCCGCCCGGTGATCGACGCCTCCGGCTACTCCCACCGGGTCCTGGAGACCGACATCTACGACTCCCACACCTACGAGCAGGACCCGGCCGCCTTCCGGCAGCTGGTCTCCGGGCTCGCCAAGGGGGAGCCGTTCGTCAACGCGTACGAGAACGGCGCCGCGTACTCGCAGCCGTACCGGGGGCAGCCGTACTTCGTCAGCGAGTTCGGCGGGATCTGGTGGGACCCGGAGGCCGCCGCCGAGCAGTCGGGCAACGACCGTACGGTCTCCTGGGGTTACGGCGACCGGGTGCGCACCGAGGACGAGTTCCACGAGCGGTTCGCCGGTCTGACCGGTGCGCTGCTGGAGGACCCGGACATGTTCGGCTACTGCTACACCCAGCTGACCGACGTCTTCCAGGAGCAGAACGGCGTCTACCGGTTCGACCGGGGTACCAAGCTGGACATCGCCCGCATCCGGGACGCCCAGCTGCGGCCCGCCGCCATCGAGGAGACGGACGCCGGCTGACCGGCGACGGACCTGCGGATGCCCGCCCTCACCGGGGCGGGCATCCCCAGGTCTCAGATCCGTTCGAGCCGCCAGAGCTGCGGCTGCCGGCCGTTGCACGTCCACTGCTGGACGTTGGCCCCCGCCGTACGGGAGCCCTGCGAGACGTCCAGGCACTGCCCGGAGGACTTCACCACCAGGCGGTAGTAGCCCCGCCCGGCGTTCTGCGGCCGCCAGTCCTGGGCCGCCGCCGCGTTGCAGTACCACTGCCGGACGTTGGCCCCGGGGGTGGCGGAGCCGTTCTCGACGTCCAGGCAGTAGCCGCTGTTGACACCGGTGAGCGTGAAGGCGTCGCCGTGTGCGCGCAGCGTCCACGCCTGCGGGCCGAGGCCGTTGCACGTCCACTGCTGGACGTTGCCGCCGGCGGCCCGTGAGTCCGCGGCGACGTCCAGGCACTGGCCGCTGTTGGCGTTGACCAGCCGGTAGCGAGCCCCGTTCGCGATCCCGGCCGCGTCGCCGCTGCCGGTGAGCGGGCCGGTGGCCACGTACGGGCGGCAGACGTCGCCGTCCCAGTCCGTCGCGATCTCCAGCACGCTGCGGCCGTCCGCCGAGGGCAGCAGCGGCGAGCTGTAGTTCGGGCAGTAGGTGGCGGTCGGTGCCGCGACCTTCACCGGGGCCTCGATCTCGTACCACGGGCCGGTGCCGTTCTCCGTGTTGGCGAGGATGGTGCGCCCGCTGTCGGCGGCGGGGGTGCCGTCCCGGTTCAGGAGCTGCTGGCCGATCAGGAGGAGCCGGCCGTTCGCCCCACCGCCCGGCGCGGGCGCCCAGGCGATGGTGGGCGCGGCGCGGAAGTACTTGCCGTCCACGGTCTCCGGGCGGTAGCCGAGCGAGGCGGGGTCGCCCCAGTTCCAGCCGTCCGGGGAGGTCCGGTAGTGCACGACGCACTGGTACTGGCCGCCCGGATTGCAGATCTCGTAGCTCATGAAGTACGTGCCGTTCGGCAGCCGGCGCACCATGGGCATCCCCGGCCGGTCCGGCTCCCACGAACTGGTGACCGTGTTGCGGCGGTCCTGCCAGGTGACCCCGTCGTAACTGCGGGCGGCGGCGAGCTTCTGGTTGTGCGCGGGGTCCGTCTCGTCGGCGTAGTGGCAGACGAGCGCCCCGTCGGCGGCGACGGAGAACTCCGGTTCCCACAGCCCGCCCGTACCGTTCGCGGTGGCGCAGGTGGAGAGGTACGACCAGCTCCGGCCCACGTCGTTGCTCCGCCAGACGCGCAGCGCCATGCGCCGGTTCTGCTCGTCCGCGCCGGATGAGGCGGCCCACAGGAGGGTGCCGGGCGCCAACGAGCCGACCTGGCGCGGCAGTTCGAACCGAGTGGAGCAGCACAGTCCCTGTCCGCCCGACGACTCCGGGTCGGCCACGCTGCCCACCTGCCGGAAGGTGGCCCCGCCGTCGGTGCTCTCGTGTATGGCACCGATGCCGTTGTTGCCGTTGAAGGTGACGACGCTCGCCAGCACCCGGCCATTGGCGGCGCCGTTGTGCTCCAGCCGGATCGCCCGCGGATAGAGGCCGGTCCCGCCGCCGAGCGGGGTGCCGTTGGCGGCGGCGACGGCGGGCGCGGAGGGCGAGGCGACGGGCGCGGCCGACGCCGGGGCGAAGGACAGGCCGATGGCGGCGGCCAGGACGGGGGCGACAGCGCGGGCCGCCCAGCGGGCGAGGCGGCCGGTCGGTGCGGGGGAGGGGAGGGGCGCGGGTCTGGGGAGTCGGCGCAAGGAGAGCACAGGTGTCCTTCCTCGGGGCACGGAGGCGTGGGGGATGGCCGAGTGGGGCTCTGACGGCGAAACAGTAGGGCCGGATGTACATCGATGTAAACAGGGCGTGCGGCCACGGATCGCCGGGGGACGGATCGAAGCGGTCCGCCAGGGCGGTCTCGTTCTCCGGCGGGGCACCGGACGCCGATGTGCCCTACTCGACGGGGCCGAATGCCTGGACGGGCGCGATCGGCGACGATACAAGGGCGAAGATCAGGAGCGTCGGCCAACCGGCCCCCATCCGCCCCCGGAGGCACCCGCGCATGCGCATCGGACTCATCGGAACGGGCCGCATCGGCGCGTTCCACGCCGCGACCCTCGCCGCCCTGCCCGCCGTCGACCGCCTCGTCCTGCACGACGCCGTCGAGCAGCAGGCCCGTGAGCTGGCCGGGAAGCTGGGCGCCGACTGGGCGGGCGATCCGGACGCGCTGCTCGGCTCCGGCCTGGACGGTGTCGTGATCGCCGCCCCCACCGCCGTCCACGACACGCTCATCCGCGCGGCGGCCGCCGCCGGGGTGCCCGTCTTCTGCGAGAAGCCGGTCGCCGCCACCCTCGCCGCCACCCGCGCCCTGCTGGCCGGCACCGCCGGCTCCGGGGTGCCGCTCCAGGTCGGCTTCCAGCGCCGCTTCGACGCCGGGTACGCCGCCCTGCGGGACGCGGTCGCGGCAGGGGAGCTGGGCTGGCTGCACACCGTACGGGCGTGCACCGCCGATCCGGCGCCCCCGCCGGCCGGATACCTGCCGCTGTCCGGCGGCATCTTCCGGGACTGCGCCGTGCACGACTTCGACAGCGTCCGCTGGGTCACCGGTCGCGAGGTCGTGGAGGTCAGCGCCACCGGGGCCAACCGGGGCGACGGCTCCTTCGCGGCGGCCGGTGACGTCGACACCGCGGTCACCGTCCTCACGCTCGACGACGGCACCCTCGTCAGCTGTACGGCCACCCGCTACAACGGCGCCGGATACGACGCGCGCATGGAGCTCGCCGGCTCGCGGTCCACGCTGGCCACCGGGTACGGCGACCGCGCGCCCCTGCGGACCACCACCGACGGGCCGCCGTCCGGCACCGCTCCGTACGACGGGTTCCTGAGCCGCTTCCACGACGCGTACGTCGCCGAGATGGCGGCCTTCACCGAGGTCGCGGCCGGTCTCCGGCCCAGCCCCTGCACCGGTGTCGACGCCCTGGCCGCGCTGCTGATCGCGGAGGCCGCCGACCGCTCGCTCCGCACGGGGCGCCCGGCGCGCGTGGGGGAGTGACGGCGGGGTGCCGGGCCGGGGTGAGGCATCGAATGAACGTCTGGTTACCATATGAGCGCCGCCTAGCTCGAAAGATAAACCTGTGACTGTCAATGACGACGCGTTCACCAACTGGAAGAACCGCGAGGAAATCGCGGAATCGATGATTCCGATCATCGGCAAGCTGCACCGCGAGCGGGATATCACCGTCCTCCTGCACAGCCGCTCGCTGGTGAACAAATCGGTGGTGAGCATCCTCAAGACCCACCGATTCGCCCGGCAGATCGACGGCGCGGAGCTCTCAGTCACCGAGACCCTGCCCTTCCTCCAGGCCCTCACCACCCTCGACCTGGGCCCCTCCCAGATCGACATCGGCATGCTGGCCGCCACCCACAAGGCCGACGACCGCGGCCTCAGCGCGGCGGAGTTCACCGCGGAGGCCGTCGCCGGCGCCACCGGGGACAACAAGATCGAGCGCCGCGAGGCGCGCGACGTCGTCCTCTACGGCTTCGGCCGCATCGGCCGCCTGCTCGCCCGGCTGCTCATCGAGAAGGCGGGCTCCGGCAACGGCCTGCGGCTGCGCGCCATCGTGGTCCGCAAGGGAGCGGGCCAGGACATCGTCAAGCGCGCCTCGCTGCTGCGCCGCGACTCCATCCACGGCCAGTTCCAGGGCACGATCACCGTGGACGAGGCCAACAACCGGATCGTCGCCAACGGCAACGAGATCCAGGTCATCTACTCGGACGACCCGACCTCCGTCGACTACACCGCCTACGGCATCGATGACGCCATCCTCATCGACAACACCGGCAAGTGGCGCGACCGCGAGGGCCTGTCCAAGCACCTGCGGCCCGGCGTCGCCAAGGTCGTGCTGACCGCCCCCGGCAAGGGCGACGTCCTCAACGTCGTGCACGGCGTCAACCACGACATGATCAAGCCGGACGAGCAGATCATCTCCTGCGCCTCCTGCACCACCAACGCGATCGTGCCGCCGCTGAAGGCGATGGCCGACGAGTACGGCGTCCTGCGCGGGCACGTGGAGACCATCCACTCGTTCACCAACGACCAGAACCTGCTGGACAACTACCACGGCTCCGACCGACGTGGCCGTTCCGCGCCGCTCAACATGGTCATCACCGAGACGGGCGCCGCCTCCGCCGTCGCGAAGGCGCTGCCCGACCTGGAGGCCACGATCACGGGCAGCTCGATCCGCGTCCCCGTCCCGGACGTCTCGATCGCCATCCTCAGCCTGAAGCTGGGCCGCGAGACCACCCGCACGGAGGTCCTCGACCACCTCCGCGAGGTCTCGCTCACCTCCCCGCTCAAGCGGCAGATCGACTTCACGACCGCCCCCGACGCGGTGTCGAGCGACTTCATCGGCTCGCGCCACGCGTCCATCGTCGACGCCGGCCCCACCCAGGTCGACGGCGACAACGCGATCCTCTACCTCTGGTACGACAACGAGTTCGGCTACTCGTGCCAGGTCATCCGGGTCGTGCAGCACGTCTCCGGCGTCGAGTACCCGACCTTCCCGGTCCCGGTCGCCTGACCCCGCTCGTACGACGACAGGTCCCGCCCGCCGACTCATGGCGGGCGGGACCTTGCCGTCAGCCGGTCCCGGAGACCGTGGCGGCGGGCGCGGGCGCGTACCCCGTCGCCCGGGTGGTGAACGTGCCCCGGCCCTGCGTACGGCTGCGCAGCCGCGTCGCGTAACCGAACAGCTCGGCCAGCGGCACGGTCGCCGTGACCACCGCCGCACCGCCCCGCGTGGTGGAGCCGGAGACCCTGCCGCGCCGGGCGGCCAGGTCGCCGAGCACTCCGCCGACCGCGTCACCGGGCACGGTGACCGTCACCTCGACCACCGGTTCCAGCAGCACCATCGCGCTCGCCCGCAAGGCCTCCCGCAGCGCGAACCGCCCCGCCGTGCGGAACGCCATCTCCGAGGAGTCCTTGGGATGCGTCGCGCCATCGGTCAGGGTCACGCGCACCCCGGTCACCGGATGCCCGCCGAGCGGCCCCTCGGCCAGCGCGTCGCGGCAGCCCGCCTCGACCGCCCGCACATACTCCTGCGGCACCCGGCCGCCCACGACCGCCGAACCGAACGCGAACTCCGCCGCCTCCTCGCCGGCCTCGGCCGCCAGCGGTTCGACGTCGATGACCACGTGCGCGAACTGCCCGGCCCCGCCGTCCTGTTTGACGTGCCGGTAGACCAGGCCGGACACCCCGCGCACCAACGTCTCGCGGTGCGCGACCTGCGGGCGGCCGACCCGGACGTCCAGACCGTGGTCGCGGCGGATCTTCTCCGCGGCCACCTCCAGATGCAGCTCGCCCATGCCCGACAGCACCGTCTGGCCCGTCTCCGCGTCCGTACGCACGACGAGCGACGGGTCCTCCTCGGCCAGCCGGACCAAGGCTGCCATCAGCCGCTCGGTGTCCGTGCTCCGCCGCGCCTCCACCGCCACGGACACGACCGGGTCGGCCACCGTGGGCGGTTCGAGGACCAGCGGGGCGCCGGGTGCGCACAGCGTGGCGCCGGGGCGGACGGCCTTCGGGCCGATGACCGCGACGATGTCCCCGGCCACCGCCGCGTCCACGTCCACATGCCGGTCCGCCTGGACCCACAGGATGCGCCCGACGCGCTCGGTGCGCCGGGTGGTCGCGTCCAGCACCGTCTCCCCCTTCCGGATCGTTCCCGAGTACACGCGCAGATACGTCAGCCGGCCCGTCGCGGTCGCGTTCACCTTGAACACCAGCGCAGCGAAGGGACCTTGGGGATCGGCAGCCCGCTCCCGCTCCGCCCCGTCGAGCACGCCCCGTACCGGCGGCACATCGAGCGGGGAGGGCAGATAGGCGACGACCGCCTCCAGCAGCGGCTCGACGCCCCGGTTGCGGTACGCCGAACCGCACAGCACCACGACCCCCTCACCGGTCCGCGTCAGATCCCGCAGCGCCCCGGACAGCGTCTCGGCCGAGAGCCCGGAGCGTACGCAGAACTCCTCCAGGGCCGCCGGATGCAGCTCCGCCACCGCCTCCTCCAGGAGCCGCCGGCGCCGGGCGGCCTCCTCGCGCAGCCCGGCGGGCACCTCGCCCTCCTCGTACGCGTCGGCGCCGTCCTCCCACACCAGGGCACGCATGCGCACCAGGTCGACCACCCCGCGGAAGGCGTCCTCAGCCCCGATGGGCAGCTGCACCACGAGCGGGACCGTGTGCAGCCGGTCCCGGATGGAGGCGACCGCGGTGTCCAGGTCCGCGCCGGCCCGGTCCAGCTTGTTGACGAAGGCGATACGCGGGACAGAGTGCCGGTCCGCCTGGTGCCACACCGACTCGCTCTGCGGCTCCACCCCGGCGACCGCGTCGAACACCGCGATCGCGCCGTCGAGCACCCGCAGCGCACGCTCGACCTCGTCGGCGAAGTCGACGTGCCCAGGAGTGTCGATGAGGTTGATCCGGTGACCGTCCCAGGCGCAGCTGACGGCCGCGGCGAAGATGGTGATGCCCCGGTCGCGTTCCTGGGAGTCGAAGTCCGTGATGGTCGTGCCGTCGTGGACCTCACCGCGCTTGTGGGTGGTGCCGGTGGTGTAGAGGATGCGCTCCGTCACGGTGGTCTTGCCGGCGTCGACATGGGCGAGGATGCCCAGGTTGCGGACGGTGGTGAGAGCGGTGACGGGAGAACGGTGCTGGTGGGTACGCACGGCCGGTGGCCTTTCGGGACGATCCGGAAGAAAGACGGCGCGATACCCCCGGACGAAGCGGCCCGGATGCGGGCCTGCGGGGCCCACTCGACATGACTGCATGTCAGAACAAGTGCAGGGCCCGGGCGTTCGTCACGGGGTCCGGGGCCGGCCGCGCAGCCGGCGCCGGGCGGCGCGAGACACCAGGATCACCTCGAACCGCGACGGGGGGACGACGGCGGCGGTGCTGTAACGCACGGCGGTCTCCCCTCAACGGTCACGGCGGACGCGCCGGCGATGGGCCGGCGCGCGGTGTGCGGCGAGTCTAGGGAAGGCGGGGAGCGCGGGGGAACCGGTTTTCCGGCCGGGTGGCTCCCGGCCTCAGGGGCCGGCAGGCGGTCCGGCACCGGCGCAGGGCGCTCCGGCCGCAGCCGCGCCACTCGGCGGGCGACGGACCCACACCCCGGCCACCCCGCGTGATCAGGGCGTTCACCGGTGTGTGCGGGTCCAGGGCCATCGTGCGCGCGAACAGCACACCGATCACGAGCGGGGCGAGCGAGAGGGCCAGCGAGGTGCCGGCACTGGTGACGTGCCGCGCGCGGAGGCGCTTCGGGTCGGGAGCCATGACCCCATTTCAGCGGCTGCGCCCCCGGGCCGGGATCGGCGGACGTACTCAGACCGCACGGCCCGGATACTCAACCGGGCCGTGCGGTGCGCCTGCGGGACGTTCAGGCGTTGGTGCCGGAACCCGCGCCGCGGGACGCCGCCTTGATGCCCTTCGTGATCGTGTCCAGGACGGACAACGAGGGCGCCTTGCTGTTGACGTCGAAGCCGGAGCGGATCACCACCAGCATGTCCTTGGCCAGCGGGGACGGGAAGGCCAGCGACTCGACGTAGCCGTCGTCGCCGTTCTTCGTCACCACCTTCCAGCGCACCCGGTACCCCTGCTGGCCGGCCACCGTGACCGCCTCGGACTTCAGCTCCTCGTGCGAGGTGATGCCGCCGTAGATCTTCTCGCCGTAGGACTCGTCGGCGTTGGCCTCGATGTCCTTCTCGGCGGTGGCCTTCGCGGTCTTGGTGGTCAGCTTCAGCGCCTCGGCAGGGGCGGAGAACACCCCGCCGCGCACGCACGTCTGTTCGGTGTCACCGGGGCAGGCGTAGGATCCGGTGGTCACCCCGGCGCCCATGCCCGACTCGCCCTTCCAGCCGTCGGGCACCGGGATGCTGATGCCGCTGGCCAGGTCCGTCGCGTAACCGTCCTCGATCTGCGGCCGGCTCGGCTCCGGCGACTCGCCGCCGCCGTCGTTGCCCCCGTCGCCGCGCTCGTCACCGTTCCCGCCGCCCGAACCGCCGCCGCGCTGCCGGTCGGGTCCGGGGGACGGGGAGCCGGACGGGGCGGTGGCGGCGGTGTCGCTCTTGCCGTCCGACTCGTCCGTCAGCAGATAGACACCGCCCCCGATGGCGGCGAGCACCACCACGGCGGCGGTGATGCCGGCCCCGATACGTATGCGCCGGCTGCGGACGGCCGCCGGCGGTACGCGCAGATGGTCGGTCCACTGGGTGCCGTCCCACCAGCGCTCGTGGCGGGGGCCGAATCCTGAGTACCCGGGGTCTGGATGCCAGCCGGGCGGGGTCGTCTGGGTCACGCCCGACACGGTAACCGGACTGCCTGAGAATCCTATGAACCGGGTGGGTGGTCTCCGCCGGCCGGCGGCCCGCACCTGCCGGCTTCCTTGGTCTAGACAAGTGAAGGGGGTGTCGCTAGCATCCGCCGACGAGGCGGGGCGGACCCGCCTGACCGCGCCCAGAAGTGAGGGCCCCATGGAAGCGACCGCCCCCGACCGTCGTTTCGCCGAGGACTACCGCCTGGCCCGGGAGATACCGCGCGACGGGCTGACCGCGTGGCGCGCCGCCATCGCCGCCGAGGCGGAACTCGCGCCGGGTGCCACCGTCCTGGACGTGGGCGCGGGCACCGGTTCCTTCGCCTCCGCCTTCGCCGACTGGTTCGGCGTCCGGGTCCTGGCCGTGGAACCGGCCGCCGCCATGCGGGCACTCATTCCCCGGAACGGGCTGATCGAGCCGCTGGACGGGCGGGCCGAGGCGCTGCCGGTGCCGGACGGCTGCGCGGACGCGGCCTGGCTGGGCTCGGTCGTCCATCACATCGGCGATCTGCCCGCCGCCGCGAAGGAGTTGCGCAGGGCCCTCAAGCCCGGCGCCCCGGTGCTCATCCGCAATTCCTTCCCGGGCCGGTGCGCACGGGACCTCCGGGTGCGCTTCTTTCCCGGCGCCGAGCGCATCGTGGACGCCTACCCGACGGTGGAGCAGACGTGCACCGCCTTCGCCGGGTCCGGTTTCAGCCGCGTCGCCCTGCACGCGGTGCCGCAGGAGAGCGCGCCGAGCCTCGCCGCCTTCGCCGACCGGATCAGGCGGGACACCGACGCGAAGCTCGCCGGCCTCGGCGACGACCAGTTCGAGCGCGGGATGCGCCGGCTGCGTACGGCGGCGGAACAGGAGCCGGACCGGCCCGCCGTGAGCTGGATGGACCTGCTGGTCCTGGTCTGACAGCCCGCGCGCCGCCGACGTAGAGTCGGGCCGCATGAGACTCAGCGACGAGGAGGGGCGGGCCGTACGAGCCGCCATGGCGGGCGAACTCCGGCTGCTCGAACCGGCGGTGCGGGCGTCGCCCGAAGCGGTGACGGAACTGCTCGACCCGGAGTTCACCGAGTTCGGTGCGTCCGGACGCCGTTACGACCGCGTCTCCGTTCTCGCCGTCACCTCCGCCGTCGAGGACGACGACCCCGGTCCGGACGTCTCCGACCTGTCCGGCAGCCTGCTCGCCCCCGACCTCGTCCACCTGACGTACGTCACCGAGCGCAACGGTACGCTGTTCAGGCGCAGTTCGCTGTGGCGCAGGACCGGTGAGCAGTGGCGGCTGTACTTCCACCAGGGCACCCCGGCCGGCCCGGCGCGGGGCGCCCCCGAATATCCGGCGGACACCCCCGGCGGCGCTGCGTAGGCTCACCCGATGACACCTTCCCGTTATCCGCCCAAGCCCCGGCCGGGCGACCGCGTCGCCGTGCTCTCGCCCTCGTCCGGACTGCCCGGCATCCTCCCGCTGCCGTACGAACTCGGCTTGCGCAGGCTCCGCGAGGACTTCGGCCTGGAGCCGGTGGAGTACCCCTGCACCCGGAAGATGGGCTCCACCCCGCGGGAGCGCGCCGCCGACCTGCACGCCGCGTTCGCCGACCCGGACATCAAGGCCGTCATGTCCAGCATCGGCGGCGACGACCAGATCACCGTGCTGCCGTACCTGGACCGCGCACTGCTGCGCGCCAACCCCAAGCCGTTCTTCGGCTACAGCGACAACACCAATCTGCTGGTGTTCCTCGACAACCTCGGCGTCGTCGGGTACCACGGCGGCTCGGTCATGGTCGAGTTCGGCCGCCCCGGCGCGCTGCACCCGCAGACGGCCGAGTCCCTGCGAGCCGCGCTCTTCACCCACGGCGCGTACGAGCTGACGCCGGCGAAGGAGAGCGGCAGCGTCAACCGGGACTGGAGGGACCCGCGCACCTTCGAGCAGGAGCCCGTCCTGCTCCCCGCCGACGGCTGGACGTGGCACAACGCGGACCGGGTGGTCGAGGGGGCGAGCTGGGGCGGCAATCTGGAGATCCTGGCCTGGATGCTGATGGCCGACCGGGAGATCCAGCCGCCCGAGGCGTACGAGGGCCGGGTGCTGTTCCTCGAAACGTCCGAGGAGCTGCCCGGCGCCGACGAGGTGTACCGCATCCTGCGCAACATGGGGGAGCGGGGGCTGCTGCGGCGCTTCCCCGCCCTGTTGATGGGGCGCGCCAAGAACTGGTCCTTCGACCAGCCGCTCGACGCGGAAGCCGGTGCGGTCTACCGCCGGGAACAGCGGGAGGCGGTGCTGCGGGCACTCGCGGAGTACGCCCCCGACACCATGGCCGTCCTCGACGTCGACTGCGGCCACACGGACCCGCAGGTGATCATCCCGTACGGCGGCCACATCAGGGTGGACGGTACGACCCGCCGTATCACCGTCACCTACTGATCTCCGGGCTCCCCGTTTGCGGTCGGACCACACGGCGTGTGTGACATAGTCGGGATGTACGCATACGCCCGAACGGGGAGTGGAGAAGCGGATGCCTGTCGAGTGGCAGCCCGTGCGGCAGGCCCGGACCCATGAACTCGTGCTCCAGAGCATCGAGGAGCAGGTCTTCGCCGGGAAGCTGAGGGCTGGGGACCGGCTGCCGCCCGAGCGCGAGCTCGCCCCCGTCTTCGGAGTGAGCCGGTCGGCGCTCCGGGAAGCGCTCCGGGTGCTGGAGACCATTGGCGTGCTGGTCGCCCAGCCCGGCCGGGGGCACGACTCCGGGGCCCGGATCGTGCGCAACCCGGACGACGCGCTGGGGCGGCTGCTGCGCCTGCACTTCGCTCTCGGCAGCTACAGCCTCCACGACGTGATGGAGGCCCGGGTCGCCCTGGAGCGCTCCAGCTTCGCGGCCGCCGCGGAGCACGCGTCCGATGAGGACCTGGACGCGGCGGGCAGGGTGGTCCACCGGATGTCGCGGGAGGGGATCGGGCCGGAGGAGTTCAACGAGCTCGACACCCAGTTCCACGTCAAGGTGGCGAGCAGCTCGGGCAACGCGCTCACCTCGACGTTGACCGCCGCGGTGCGGGAGTCCGTACGCCCCCTCATCCTGCGGGCCCTCGAAGAGGTGGACGACTGGCCCGCGACGCAGGCCCGGCTCAACGCACAGCACACCGAGATGCTGCGGCTGGTGCGCACCGGTCACGGCGAGGGCGCGGCCGATCTCGCCGAGCTCCACATCCGCGGTTTCCACGGCACGCTGGTCGACGAGGACCGGTCCGGCGGCGAAGGCGCCGAGTAGCGCCCCCACCGCCCGGCCCTACGGCAGCATCCAGGACAGTACGGCCGTCGACTGGAGGTAGACCAGGACGCAGAGGACGGCCAGCATGGCCACGCTGTATCCGGCGACCTTGCGCAGCAGGATGCGTTCCGAGCCCTGCATGGCGACCGCGGTGGCGGCGATCGTCAGGTTCTGCGGGCTCACCAGCTTGGCCACCACGCCGCCGGAGGTGTTCGCCGCGACGAGCAGCGTCGGGTCGATCCCCGCGGTCTGCCCGGCCGTCTGCTGGAGGTTGGCGAACAGTGCGTTGGCCGAGGTGTCGGAGCCGGTCACGGCCGTACCCAGCCAGCCGAGCACCGGCGAGAGCAGGGCGAAGAGACCGCCCGCCGTCGCCAGCCAGGTGCCGATGGCGACGGTCTGACCGGACTGGTTCATCACGTAGCTCAGCGCCAGCACGGTGGCGACCGTCGCGATGGCGGTCCGCATGTTCTTCAGCGTCCGGCCCGCGGCCGAGAGCGCCGCGCCGCCGCTCATCGGGTAGGTGTCGCGGTCCTTGGCGAAGCGGTAGACCAACGTGACCAGGATGCCCGAGAGGATCAGCAGGGTCCCCGGGTTGCCCAGGACCTCCAGCGTGTAGACCGCGCTGGACGACGGCGTACCGCCGGTGGTCATCAGCTCGCCGTAGAGGCCCGGCCACTCGATCCTGACGTTGGCGTGGCTCAGCATCTCGGGCACGTCCAGCCCGCCCATGTTCAGCTTGGCGATGCCGAAGATCGCGATCACCAGGACGTACGGAAGGACGGCGTAGGTGACCCGGCGCCGGGTGAGCGGCTCGCTCTCCACCTGGGAACGCTGGTCGTCGGGGGTGCGCGGCTTCCAGAAGCGCAGCATGAGCACCGCCACTCCGAAGCCCACGAGCGAGGCGACCACATCGGTCAGCTCGTACGCGAAGTGGTTGGCACACCAGAACTGGGTCAGGGCGAAGACGCCACCGGTCACCAGGGCGATCGGCCACAGCTGACGGACACCGCGGGTGCCGTCCACGACGAGCAGCAGCAAAAGCGGAACGAAGATCGCGAGCAGGGGCGACTGGCGCCCGATGACCGAGGCGATGTCCTCCGGGGGGATGCCGGTGAGGTTGCCGGCCGTGGTGACCGGGATGGCCATGGCGCCGAACGCGACCGGGGCCGTGTTGGCGAGGAGCACGGTCACCGCCGCCTTGACCGGGGGCAGACCGAGGGCCAGCAGCATCACGGCAGTGATGGCGACGGGCGCTCCGAATCCGGCCAGTGCCTCCAGCAAGCCGCCGAAGCAGAACGCGATGAGCATCGCCTGCACGCGCAGGTCGCCCCGGCCGACGGCGCTGAACGAACGCCGGAGATCCTCGAACCGGCCGCTGACGACCGTGAGTTCGTAGAACCAGATGGCCGCGACGACGATCAGCATCACCGGGAAGAGGCCGAAGACGAGCCCCTGGGACGCCGAGAGCAGCCCCAGCCCGACCGGCATGCCGAACCCGATGACCGCCACGAGCAGAGCCGTGACGACCGAGCCCAGAGCGGACTCCAGCGCGGAGCGCTTCGCCGCCATCAGGAGCACGAAGAACACGGCGAGCGGGATCAGGCTCACCAGCGCGGTCGCCAGGAGGCTGCCCCCGATGGCGTGAACATCAGGCGTGTAGGAAGCCAGCACTCTGGCCGGTGGTGCGGAAGCCACGGAATTACTCCTCGCTGAGTGACGCAGCTGATTTCAGCGATCAGTAGGACACTGCAGATGTCGTATGTCAATAAGGTCAGACCAAAAGACGGCCAGGTCACTTCCCGTCCGAGCAGGCGTGGATGGCGCGTGTGCATACTGCCGCGATCGGCCGGAGGGTAGTATGGTCGGACCACACCTTGCGATCGGGGAGCCTCCATGCGTATCGGACTCTTCGCCACCTGTCTGGGAGACACGCTCTTCCCCGAGGCGGTGAAATCCACCGCGGTGCTGCTGGCCCGCCTGGGCCACGACGTGGTGTTCCCGCCGGGCCAGACCTGCTGCGGGCAGATGCACGTCAACACCGGCTACCAGCGCGAGCCGGTTCCGCTGGTGCGCAACTTCGCCGAGCAGTTCGGCGACGCCTCCATCGACGCCGTCGTCATGCCCTCGGGCTCCTGCGCCGGATCGGTCCGCCATCAGCACGAGATCGTCGCCGAGCGGTACGGGGACGCGGCGCTGCGCGCGGGCGTCGCCGCGGTCAAGGCGAAGACGTACGAACTGTCCGAACTCCTGGTGGACGTGCTGGGGGTGACCGATGTCGGCGCGTACTTCCCGCACCGGGTGACGTACCACCCCACCTGCCACTCGCTGCGCATGCTCAGGGTCGGCGACAAACCGTTGCGGCTGCTGCGGGCCGTCGACGCGATCGATCTGGTCGAGCTGGAGGAGGCCGACACCTGCTGCGGGTTCGGTGGCACCTTCGCCGTGAAGAACGCCGACACCTCGGCGGCGATGCTCCAGGACAAGATGCGCAACGTCACCGCCACCGGAGCCGACGTGTGCACCGCCGGCGACTCCTCCTGCCTGATGCACATCGGCGGCGGGCTCTCCCGCATCAAGGCCGGAACGCGCACCCTGCACCTCGCCCAGATCCTGTCCTCCACCCGCACCTCGCCGCACGCCCTTACGGAGGCCGCCCGATGAGCGCGACGTTTCTCGGCATGCCCGCGACCCCGCCCCGCTCCCCGTACGGCACGGGCAATCTGCGCGGCGACCGGAAGTTCCCCGCCGCCGCCCACGACGAGCTGGGCAACGAGCAGCTGCGCCGCAACCTGGGCCGCGCCACCCACACCATCCGCGCCAAACGCCTCCACGTCACCGGCGAACTGCCCGACTGGGAGGAGCTGCGCGACGCCGGGTCCGCCATCAAGACCGACACCATGAACCGGCTTCCCGAACTCCTGGAGGAGCTGGAACGCAACGTCACCGCACGCGGCGGCACCGTCCACTGGGCGCGCGACGGCGTCGAGGCCAACCGGATCGTCGCCCGGCTGATCCAGGAGACGGGCAGCGACGAGGTCATCAAGGTCAAGTCGATGGCCACCCAGGAGATCGGCCTCAACGAGCACCTCGAATCCCTCGGCATCACCGCGCACGAGACCGACCTCGCCGAACTCATCGTCCAGCTCGCCCACGACAAGCCCTCGCACATCCTCGTCCCCGCCATCCACCGCAACCGGGACGAGATCCGGCAGATCTTCCTCAAGGAGATCCCCGGCGTCGACCCGGCCCTGGACAACGTCCCCGCCCACCTGGCGGCCGCCGCCCGCGCCTATCTGCGCGAGAAGTTCATGACCACCAAGGTGGCCGTCTCCGGGGCCAACTTCGGCATCGCCGAGACCGGCACCCTCTCCGTCGTCGAGTCCGAGGGCAACGGCCGCATGTGCCTGACCCTCCCCGACACTCTGATCACCGTCATGGGCATCGAGAAGGTCCTCCCGCGCTACCAGGACCTGGAAGTCTTCCTCCAGCTCCTGCCGCGCTCCTCCACCGGCGAGCGGATGAACCCGTACACCTCGATGTGGACGGGCGTCACCCCCGGCGACGGACCGCAGACCTTCCACCTGGTCCTCCTCGACAACGGCCGCACCGCCGCCCTCGCGGACCGGATCGGCCGCGAGGCGCTCAACTGCATCCGCTGCTCGGCCTGCCTCAACGTCTGCCCGGTGTACGAGCGCGCCGGCGGGCACGCCTACGGCTCGACCTACCCCGGGCCGATCGGCGCGGTCCTGACCCCGCAGCTCGCCGGCATGGACGAGGCCAAGGACGACCCGAACAGCTCGCTGCCGTACGCCTCCAGCCTCTGCGGGGCCTGCTTCGACGCCTGCCCCGTCAAGATCGACATCCCCTCGCTGCTGGTCGAACTGCGCCACCAGCACACCGAGCGGTCCGGCACCACCGCCGAGAAGCTGGCCATGAAGGCGGCCGGTGCGGTGATGAGCAGGCCCAAGGTGTACACCGCCGCGCAGAAGGCATCCCGGCTCGGCCGGGTCCTGGCCCGGGACGGGAAGCTCCCGGCGCTGCCGCCCCCGCTCAGCGGCTGGAGCGACACCCGCGACACCCCCGCCCCGCCGAAGCAGACCTTCCGCGCCTGGCTCGCCTCGTCCGAAGGCACGGCGGCCATGCGCGAGGCGTCGGCCGAACACACCCGCAACCAGCAGCAGGAGGACGGCTCATGACGACCGCCCGCGACACCGTGCTCGGCCGCGTCCGGGACGCGCTCGCCCTCGCGCCCGCCGGGGAGACCGCCATCCCGCGCGCCTACCGCACCGGGCGCACCCTCCCCGACGAGGAACGCCTCGCCCTCTTCACCGACCGGCTGGTCGACTACAAGGCGCAGGTGCACCCCTGCACCGCCGACCGGACCGCCGAGGTGATCGCCGAGGTGCTGCGGGACCGGGGAGCCGCGCGCATCGGTGTCCCCCCGGGGCTCGACACCGGGTGGCTGGCCGCCTACGACGGCGAGGTGCAGCAGGACTCCGCGGACATTCCGGCGCCGCGCCTGGACGCCCTCGACGGTGTCGTCACCGCGTCCGCCGTCAGCTGCGCGGAGACCGGCACCATCTTCCTGGACGGTTCACCCGGCCAGGGGCGGCGGGCGCTGTCCCTCGTGCCCGATCTGCATGTGTGCGTGGTCGACCTGTCGGCCGTGGAGGTCGGTGTACCGGAGGCGGTGGCCCGACTGGTTCCGGAGCGCCCGACGACGCTGATCAGCGGGCCCTCGGCCACCTCTGACATCGAACTGGAGCGGGTCGAGGGCGTCCACGGCCCGCGCACCCTCGCGGTGGTGATTCGCACAGACGTTTAGGGCATCATGCCCGACGGGATTACGCTCTCTGCCTGGCATGGACATACTTACCCTCTGGCAACTGGCGGCACTGGCCGCGGCGTCCGCACTCGTCGGCTTCTCCAAGACGGCCGTCAGCGGCGCCAACACGATCAGCCTCGCGGTCTTCGCGGCGGTCCTCCCCGCCCGCGAGTCCACCGGGGTACTGCTCCCGATCCTGATCGCCGGCGATGTGCTCGCCGTCCTCGTCTACCGGCGCCACGCGCACTGGCCGACCCTGCTGCGGCTCTTCCCGGCCGTCGCGGCCGGCGTGGTGGCGGGCACCCTGTTCATGATGTGGGCCGACGACGCCACCGTGCGGACCTCGATCGGCGCGATCCTGGTCTTCATGGCCGGTGTCACCGTCTGGCGCCGCCGTACCGCCGAGGCCGTCGCGGAGCCCGGCGCGGACGACGGGCCGCCGACCGCCGGTGAACGGCTCAAGGCACGTTCGTACGGGGTGCTC
Organism: Streptomyces sp. SAS_281; assembly: GCF_052542855.1. Taxonomy (NCBI): domain Bacteria; kingdom Bacillati; phylum Actinomycetota; class Actinomycetes; order Kitasatosporales; family Streptomycetaceae; genus Streptomyces; species Streptomyces sp. SAS_281. The sequence continues at coordinate 31,900 of NZ_JBMNDO010000024.1, read as the reverse complement.
GGCGGTTTCACCACCATGGTCGCCAACGCGGGCGGCCCGGTGATGTCGCTCTACCTCCTCTCGGCCGGATTCCGGAAACTCGGCTTCCTGGGCACCTCCGCGTGGTTCTTCCTGATCGTGAACACCGTGAAGGTGCCGTTCAGCGTGGGCCTCGGGCTGATCGACGGCCACTCCCTGCTGCTGGACGCCTGCCTGCTGGTGTTCGTCCTCCCGGGCGCCTGGATCGGCCGCATGTGCGTGGACCGCATCGACCAACGGCTCTTCGAACGCATCGTCCTGGCCGCCACCGTCGTCGGCGGACTCCAGCTCCTCCTCACCTGAAGGCGTTACGCCGCCGGCCCCCGCGGACCCGCGTCCCCGGGGGCCGGCCTCCGTATCCCGGCGGGGCCGGTCAGATGATGCCCTCCTCGATCTCCGCCTGCTCACGCGCGTTCCCGTACGCCGACGGCGTGCCGTACGAGCGCCGCGCGACGAACCACCACACCGTGGCCAGGACCAGCACGGCGACCAGCGCGATCGACGCGTAGTTCATCGAGCCGATCGTCACCGGGGAGGACTGCGGCAACAGGAACAGCACGGTCACGATCGCCACCCACACCACGGCGATCCAGCCGACCGGCTTCGACCAGCGGCCCAGGTGCCACGGCCCGCGCTGGAAGCGGCCCCCGGCGCGCAGCTTCAGGAAGATCGGGATCGCGTAGGCGGGCGTGATGCCGATGACGTTGATCGCGGTCACTGCCCCGTACGCGGTCGCCGAGTACAGCGACGGCAGGGCCAGCACCCCGGCGACGATCACCGACAGCCACACCGCGGGCACCGGCGTCTGCGTCCGCGCGCTCACCTTCCGCCAGAGCGAGGAGCCGGGCAGCGCGTTGTCCCGGCTGAAGGCGAACACCATCCGGCTGGCGGCGGCGACCTCCGCGTTGCCGCAGAACAGCTGCGCCGCGATCACGATCAGCAGCATCGCCGTGGCGCCCGAGGTGCCGAGCGCGTCGATCAGGATCTGCGCGGGCGGAACCCCGGTCTCGCTGTTCTGCGTACCCGCGTAATCCTGGATGGCGAAGGTGAGCCCGGCCAGCAGGACGAAACCGGCTACCCACGAGACCCAGATCGCCCGGACGATGCCGCGCGCCGCCGAGACCGAGGCGTTGGAGGTCTCCTCCGACAGATGGGCCGAGGCGTCGTAGCCGCAGAACGTGTACTGCGCGAGCAGCAGCCCGATCGCCGCCACGTACAACGGGTTGTGCCAGCCGGTGTCGTTGACGAACTCGGTGAAGACGAACGAGGGCGACTGGTGGTGCGCGGGCACGATCGCCAGTACGGAGACGATCACCGCCACGCCCGCCAGATGCCACCACACGCTGATCGAGTTGAGGATGCTCACCACCCGCACCCCGAACAGGTTGATGACGGCGTGCAGCAGCAGGATGCAGACGAAGATGATCATCGTCTTGCCCGGAGTGGGCGTGAAGCCCCACTGGAGCTTCATCAGCGCGCCCGTGAACAGCGCGGCGCCGTAGTCGATGCCCGCGATGGCACCGAGCAGCCCGAGCAGATTCAGCCAGCCGGTGTACCAGCCCCACTTACGGCCGCCCAGCCGGTCGGCCATGTAGTACAGCGCCCCCGACGTCGGATACGCGCTCGTCACCTCGGCGAGCGCCATCCCGACGCACAGCACGAAGAGGCCGACCCCTGCCCAGCCCCACAGCATCACCGCCGGCCCGCCCGTCGACATGCCGAAGCCGTACAGGGTCATGCACCCCGACAGGATCGAGATGACGGAGAAGCTGATGGCGAAGTTGCCGAACCCGCCCATCCGGCGGGCCAGGACCGGTTGGTAGCCGAGCTCACGGAGCCGCTGCTCCTCGTCCTTCGGCGCACTGGTCCCGGCGCCCTTGCGGGGCGAGGTGGACACGGACATGGGGGACCTCCTGGGGGGTGGACGGACAGTACGAAACGGGGCGGGGGCGCTCAGCCGGGGTCCGCGGCCAGCGCACGGGCGCGGGCCCGCACGAAGACCTCCTCGGCACCGCCGGGGCCGTCGGGCGTACGGGAACGGCAGGCCCAGGGCAGCGACGTGAAGTACGGGCCCAGCTCCCGGAACACCTCGGCCGCGTCGGCGAACCGGAGCGCCCCCCACAGCGCGTGCGCGAGGTGGTTGAGGTCTGGCAGGGCGCGGGTGGCGGCGGGAGCGTGCCGGTACCAGACCTCCAGCGCGCGCAGGGCCTCGCGCTCGGCGTCCTCGGTGACCCAGTGCAGGTCGAGGGCCTTGTCGTGGTCGTGCTCCCGGCGGTAGCGCTCCACCCGGACGTACAGCGGGAGCACATGGAGGGCCGAGCCCTCGGGCGCCGTGGACGACGCCCACTGCACGAAGTTCACCGCCTCGGAGAGCGTGCCGCCGGCCCTGCGCGCGTACACGAACTGGAGCATCCGGTGGTACGCCTCGCGGTTGTGCGGGTCGCGCCGGTCGGTCTCGGCCAGCAGCCCCCACGGGCCGGGGAACAGCATGGGCCCGGGCGGCGGGAGCCGGTGCTCGGCGAGGCGCTGGTCGTCGTCCAGCTGGGACAGGGTGAGGAGGCAGACCCAGGGCACCGGGTCGGCCGGAGCGGCGTGGGCCGCCGAACGGCACGCCTCCCACGCCTCCTGCCAGAGGTCCCGGCCGCTGGGGTGGCCGGAGCGGTTGGCCCGCACGGCCCGCTCCACGGCGACCCGGGCGCGCATCACGGCCGCGGCGGCGCTCTCCGGCTCCTCGGTCAGCCAGGTGCGTATCGCGTCCGTCCCCGCCGCGACCGCGCCGAGGACCTGGGTGCGCTGGGTCCACAGCGCCCAGTCCGGGGTGCGCGCCAGCAGGTCGCGCATGGCGATCCAGCGTCCGGTGCGTAAGTCCTGTAACGCCGCGCGGAGTTCATTGTCGTGGCCGGCCGGATGGTAAACCGGCCGGAATTCACCGTTGGCCATGGACGCGCTCGGGACGGGATGCTGAATTCATCGATCCTCAGGGATGATTGCGGCATAGAAACAGTTGAAGTGCGAACTGCTTTCGGGCTTCCGGTTCCTGTTCGGCGGTGAGTGTAGAGCCGTTCGCGCGGAACTCTCGAACGAATCGATGATTCCGTCCAAGTCGCTTGCTGGTTACTCGTGTTGGCGCCTTCCCGCAGTCCCCGAAAGGTTCCGGACATATGGCCGGCGCGTGCTTGACGTCACCGCTGGGCTGCACCACTGTGGGTGGCCGCGACCGAAGATCACCATTCCGTTCGAGCCCCCGGGCTCGCGTACCGCTGGAGAACCGATGGCAGGCCCGGTGCTGGCAATCGACCAGGGCACATCGGGAACGAAAGCGCTGGTGATCTGTCCCGAGCGCGGCGTCATCGGTTCCGGTTCCGCCCCCGTGCGGCCCCGGTACGGTCCCGGCGGAGCCGTCGAGACGGACCCGGCCGAATTACTCGCATCGGTCGTCACGGCCGGCCGGCGGGCCCTGGCCGAATCGGGCGGATCCGTCGATGCCGTCGGGCTCGCCAACCAGGGCGAGACGGTCCTGGCGTGGGACCCGGACACCGGGCGTCCGCTCACCGAGGCGATCGTCTGGCAGGACCGCCGCGCCGCGGACGTCTGCGCGGAACTCGCGCCCCGCGGCGAAGAGCTGCACCACCTCACCGGACTCCCTCTCGACCCCTACTTCGCCGCCCCGAAGATGGCCTGGCTCCGCCGCGAACGGACCCGCGAGGGCGTCGTCACCACCAGCGACGCCTGGCTCGTCCACCGGCTCACCGGCGCCTTCGTCACGGACGCCGCCACCGCCGGACGCACCCAGCTCCTCGACCTGGACCGCGTCGCCTGGTCACCGCGGGCGCTCGACGCCTACGGCCTCGGCGACGAGCGGCTGCCGGCCGTGACCGACGCCGCGGGAACCTTCGGTACGACGGGGGCGTTCGGCGGCGACATCCCGCTCACCGGCCTCCTGGTCGACCAGCAGGCTGCGCTGCTGGCCCAGAGCGCCCTGGACCCGTCGGTCGCCAAGTGCACCTACGGGACCGGCGCGTTCCTCCTCGCCGGGACCGGCCCCGCCCCGCGCCGCAGCACCGGCGGGCTGGTCAGCTGCGTGGCCTGGCGGCTCGGCGGGCACACCAGCTACTGCCTGGACGGCCAGGTGTACACGGCGGCCTCCGCGGTGCGCTGGCTCACGGACCTCGGGGTGATCGCCGGCGCCGCAGACCTCGACCCCGTCGGCGCCACCGTCCCCGACACCGGCGGCGTCACCTTCGTCCCCGCGCTCGCCGGGCTCGCCGCCCCCTGGTGGCGGAGCGACCTGCGCGGCTCGGTCACCGGGCTCGGCCTGGACACCTCGGCCGGGCACCTGGTGCGCGCCCTGTGCGAAGGGATCGCCGCCCAGGTGGCCGAGCTGGCCGCCGCGGTCACCGCCGACCGGGGCACCCCGCTGTCCGTCCTGCGCGTCGACGGCGGCCTCACCCGCTCCGCCCTCCTCATGCAGACCCAGGCCGACCTGCTGCAACGCCCGGTCGAGGTGTCCGCACTCCCCGACGTCACCGCGCTCGGCATCGGGGCCGTGGCCCGCATGGGCGCCGACCCCGCGCTCCCGCTCGCCCGGGCCGTCCCCGACTGGAAACCGGCCGCCGTCTACGCACCGCGCATCGGCCCGGACGAGGCGGCCGAACGCCTCGACGCGTTCCGGACCGCCGTACACCGGCTGCTGGAGAGACCGTGAGAGACCCTGCGCCCGCTGCTTCGCCGTGCGTGAGCACCCCGTGGTAGCTCCGGCCACGCCCACCGTCACCCGCGCCGGGCACCCACTCCCCGACGGCCCGCCCTACGACGTCACGGTCATCGGCGCCGGAGTCGTCGGCACCGCCATCGCCCGCGAACTGTCCCACCGCCCCCTGCGCACCGCCCTCGTCGAGGCCACCGACGACATCGCCAACGGCACCTCCAAGGCCAACACCGCGATCCTGCACACCGGTTTCGACGCGGTCCCCGGCACCCTGGAAGCCCGCCTCGTCCGCGAGGGGCACCACCTGCTCTCCGCGTACGCCGGCCGCACGGGCATCCCCGTCGAACGCGTCGGCGCCCTCCTCGTCGCCTGGGACCGGGAACAACTCGACGCCCTGCCCGGCCTGCTGGCCAAGGCCGGGCGCAACGGGTACCGCGCGGCCCGGCTGCTGGACGCCCGGGAGACCGCCGCCCGCGAACCGCACCTCGGACCCGGCGCGCTCGGCGCCCTGGAGGTCCCCGACGAAGCCGTCATCTGCCCCTGGACCACCCCGCTCGCCTACGCCACCGAAGCGGTCCGGGCCGGGGTCCACCTCCACCTGGACTGCCCCGTCCAGGACATCGCGTACGCCGGCGGGCTCCACACCCTCACCACCGGCCGGGGCACCCTACGCACCCGCCTGCTGATCAACGCCGCCGGACTGCACGCCGACGCGATCGACCGGCTGCTGGGCCTCGGCACCTTCACCGTGCGCCCGCGCCGGGGCCAGCTCATCGTCTTCGACAAGCTCGCCCGCGACCTGGTCCGCCACATCCTGCTGCCCGTCCCCACCGCCGTCGGCAAGGGCGTCCTGGTCGCGCCGACCGTCTTCGGCAACGTCCTGCTCGGCCCCACCGCCGAGGACCTGGACGACAAGCGGGCCACCGGGTCCACCGCCGAAGGGCTCGCCCTGCTGCGCGAGAAGGGACGCCGCGTCCTGCCCCGGCTGCTCGACGAAGAGGTCACCGCCGTCTACGCGGGACTGCGGGCCGCCACCGGCCAGGAGGACTACCGCATCACGGCCCACCCGGACCGCGCCCTGGTCACCGTCGGCGGCATCCGCTCCACCGGACTCACCGCCTCCCTGGCCATCGCCGGACACGTGGTCTCCCTCCTCCCCGAAGCCGGACTCGACCCGGGAGAGCCCGCCGAACCGGCGCCCCTCACCATGCCCGCTCTCGGTGAAGGGGCCCTCCGCCCCTACCTGGACGCCGAGTCCATCGCGCGCGACCCCGCGTACGGCACGATCGTCTGCCACTGCGAACGCGTCACCGAGGGTGAGATCCGCGACGCCCTCGCCTCGGTGCTGCCGCCGCGCTCGGCCGACGGCCTCGCCCGCAGGACCCGGGCCGGCAACGGACGCTGCCAGGGCTTCCACTGCGGCGCCGCGCTCCGCGCCCGCGTCGAGGGGACCCGCTCATGACCCGCCGCGAACGCCACGTCGACGTCCTGGTCGTCGGCGCCGGACCGGCCGGCCTCGCCGCGGCTGCCGGTCTCGCCGCCGCCGGGGTGCGGCGCGTGGAGGTCCTGGAACGCGACCAGGCGCTGGGCGGCATCCCCAGGCACTGCGCCCACGGCGGATTCGGTACGCGCGCGAGCGGCGATCTCACCGGCCCCGCGTACGCCCTGCGCCGCGCGGCCGAGGCGCGCGCGTCCGGCGCCACGCTCCGCACCGGCATCACGGTCACCGGCTGGGCCGGGCCCCGCACGCTCGACGCCACCGGCCCCGGCGGCCTGGAGCGTGTCACCGCCCGGGCCGTCGTCCTCGCCACCGGCGCCCGGGAACGCCCCCGCGCCGCCCGGCTCGTCCCCGGCACCCGCCCTGCCGGCGTCTACACCACGGGCGAACTCCAGCAGGCCGTCCACCTCCACCACCAGCCCGTCGGCACCCGCGCCGTGGTCGTCGGCGACGAGCCGGTGAGCCTCGCGGCGGCCGACACCCTGCGCACCGCCGGAGTCCACCTCGTCGCCCGCGTCACGGAGCACCCGCCCCGCCCCCTCGCGGGCGTCCGGGCGACGGGCGGCGCGCCCCTGCTCACCCGCACCACCGTGACCGCCCTGACCGGCCGGCCCCGCCTCACCGGCGTGCGCGTGCGCCACGCGGACGGCCGGACCGCCACCCTGGCCTGCGACACCGTGGTCTTCACGGCCGACTGGATCCCGGACCACGAACTCGCCCGGCGCGGCGGCCTCCCGATGGACCCCGGTACGCGCGGACCCGCGCACGACCCCGCCCACCGCACCGGACAGCCGGGGGTCTTCGCCGTCGGGAACCTCCTGCACGGCGGGGAGAGCGCGGCCACCGCCGCCCGCGAGGGCCGGGCCGTCACCGGGCCCGTGCTGGCCCACCTCGCCACCGGGACCTGGCCGGCGAGCGGGCCGCCCCTCGCCGTCGCCGCACCGCTGGAATGGATCGCCCCCAACCTCGCCGGACCCGGCGGGCGCCGGCTCCTGGCGCGGACCGGCGGGCGGCTGACCGTGCCGCTGCTCGTCGTCAGCCAGGACGGGGCACTGCTGCACCGCGAACGACTGGTGCGATCCGTCGCGCCGGGCCGCTCCTTCTCCCTCGCCGCCGACTGGCTCGGACGCGTCGACCCGCAGGGCGGCACGGTGCGCCTCCGGCTCGGCTGAGCGGGAGCCGGCCGCTCAGGGAATCAGCAGCCAGTCCGCGCCGATCGCGGCGACCAGCCCGACGGCAAGCAGCCAACTGCCCAGCCGCGTACGCCCGTTCCGGCTCAGCTCGATCACGATCCCGCAGAGGATCAGCGCCAGCCCGTACACCCCGACCACCAGGACGGAGGCGCGGCTCGCGAGGCGCAGCCCGAGCACCACCGCCATCGCCGCCATCCCGAGCGAGGAGAGCACGACGCGCAGCCGTCTCGCCTGCCGCGGGGTCAGCCGGCGCCCGTCGGTGCCCCCGCCCTCCGCGAGACCCTCCGCGCGACCGTCCGCGAGGTCGTCCGTGACGTCCTCGGCCGGCTCGTCCTCGGCGGCGGTCTCGGCGGTGTCCTCGGATATCGGGGCGTCCGCGGCTCGGTCCTGGTCAGAAGTGCTCATGACGCGGGATCGTAATGGTTCCACCCCGGCCCGTTCGCCGTTGTCAACCAACACCGTCGAAACCAGGCCGACTTGTGCCTCACGGTTGGTCCGCCCGCAGCCTCGGTGCCTCCTCCGCCGCGTCCACCGGCCCCGTGCCCGTGCGTTCCACCCGCACCGCCAGCTCGCGCGCCCAGCCGGTGAGCTCCCCGAGCCCCATCCCGTGCGCCTCACCGGCCCCGTACGCCTCCAGCGCCGCCGCCCCGCGCCGCAGCAGCCGCGCGCCGCCCGTCGCGTTGCCCCGGGCGGCATGGGTCAGGCCCACGGCCAGCTGGGCGAGCCCGCGCCACAACTCCCGTTCCGCGTCCGGACCCGCCTTCCACGCGTCCTCGAAGACCTCGTGCGCGTGGAACGGCATCCCCGCGTCCAGCAGCCGCTGCGCCTCTCGGACGGTCTCACCGGCGGTGCGTTCGACGCCCTCCGGCTGGCGTTCCACCCCCGGTGTCCCGTACGGCAGCGGGCGTCCCAGCCCGTCACGGGGGCGCGCGTTCTGCGCCCGTCCCTCGGAGTCCCGGTCCCTGCGTGTCTTGTTCACGCCCCGATTGTGCCCCGCACCTGCGGCTAACTGTCCGAACCACTGTCCGTGGAACCCTGCGCGCGACTAGGCTCGACCACCATGGTCATCACTTTGGGGGAGGGTAGGCATGAAGCCGTCCCGGCCGCTTTATGAGCGCGAACCGGAACTCGCCACTGCCGCACAAGCCATCGACGCGCTGTGCGGGGCACAGGCCACCGGCGGGCTGCTGATCTACAGCGGCGAGGCAGGCATCGGCAAGACCGCGCTCCTGGAGGAGATCCAGGCCATGGCGGCGGACCGGTGCACCATCTGGTCGGCACGCGGCGGTGAGACGGTCACCTCGGTACCGTTCCACGTCGTACGCCAGTTGCTCCAGCCGGCCCTGGGCCAGTTCCCGCCCGACGACGTACGGGCCCTGTTCGGCCCCTGGTTCGACAGCGCCGCCCCGGCCCTGGGCCTGGCCGAGCCCTCCGGCCCGCAGCCCGATCCGCAGGGTGTGCGCGACGGCCTCGACTACGTCGTGAAGCGGCTCGCGTCCCGGCTCAGCCACCGCCCGCTGCTCCTCGTCATCGACGACGCCCACTGGGCGGACGGCGAATCCCTCGCCTGGCTCTCCTCGTTCACCGCCCGACTCGGCGACCTGCGCGTGCTGGTCGTCCAGGCCCACCGGCCCGAGGAACTGGCCGCCCGCGAGGCCGCGCGCAACGCGGCCGACGGCCACCCCGCGCAGATCCGGGTCGCCCTGCGCGCCCTCACCCCGGACGCCACCGCGGAACTGGTCCGCGCCACCCTGGGCGAGCACGCCGACGACCCGTTCTGCCGCGAGGTCTGGGCGGTCACCGGCGGCAACCCGTACGAGGCGGTCGAGCTCGTCGCCAAGGTCCAGGACAAGGAGCTGGCCCCGCTGGAGGAGTCCGCCGGGCTCCTGCGTGAGCTCGGGGCATCCGCCCGGGGCAGCGGCCTCGTCGCCCGCCTCGAACGGCTCGGCACCAACGCGAACCGGTTCGCCTGGGCGGCCGCCGTCCTCGGCACCGACATCTCCCAGGACCTCGCCGCGACCCTGGCGGGGATGAGCTCCGCCGAGGCCGCGGACTGCACCGCCCGGCTGCGCGAGGCCCGTATCGTCAGCGGCTTCGACCCGCTGGAGTTCGTGCACCCGCTGATCGCCTCCGCCATCTACCGCTCGATCCCGCCGGCCACCCGCACCGCCATGCACGGACGGGCCGCCTGGGCGATCACCGACGCCGGTCTCGGCCCCGCCGCGGCCTCCCGCCACCTGCTGGAGGTCCACCCGGACGACGACCAGGAACTCGTCGCGCAACTGCGGGCCGCCGCCAAGCAGCACCTCGCCGTCGGCGCCCCCGAGGCCGCCCGGCGCTGCCTGGAGCGCGCGCTCGAAGAGCCGCCGCGCCACGATGTACGCGCCACCCTGCTGTACGAGCTGGGCTGCGCGACGCTGCTCAGCTCCCCGGCCACCACCGTGCAGCACCTGCGGGCCGCCCTGGACATGCCCGGCCTCGTGGACGAGCTGCGGGTGGACGCCACGTTCCGGCTCGCCGCCGCGCTGTCCCACAACAACCAGCTCAAGGAGGCGGCCCTGGCCCTGGCCGCCGAGGCCGAGCGCACGGCACCCGGGCCCGGCCTGATGCGGCTCCAGGCCGCCCACTTCCTCTGGGAGGGCATGCAGGCCACCGAGGAGGACGGCCCCGGCCGCTCGCGCCGGCTCGCCGCCAACGCCGACCACCTCACCGGCCGGGACAACGCCGAACGCGCCCTGCTCACCCTCCGCGCCTTCGACGCCATGCTGCGTGGCGAGAACGCCGAGATCATCGTCGACTTCTGCGAGCGCGCCCTGGTGGACGGCCACCCCGCACGCGGACTCGGCTGGACCGATTCCGAGTGGGGCTTCGAGCTCCCCGCCATGGTCGGGATCACCTACGCCTTCACGGACCGGCTCGACCGCGCCGAGGAGCTGTTCGGCGAGGCGGTCCGGGCCTTCGAGATCTCCGGCTGGAGCGGTGCCCACCTGGCCTTCGCGCACACGCTGCTCGGCCTGGTCCACCGCCGCCGGGGCCGCCTTGCCGAGGCGGAGGGCTTCCTGCGCGAGGGACTGCGCCTCGCGGACCGCGTCGGCAGCGGGCTCCCCGTCCACTGGGACGCGGCCTGCCTGCTCATCGACACCCTGCTCGCCCGGGGCAAGGTCCCCGAGGCCCGCAAGATCGCCGACCAGTACGACTTCGGCCTGCCGTACCCGAGCGCCATGGTGCTGCCGGACGCCCCCTGCGTCCGGGGCCGCCTGCTGCTGGCCGAAGGCCGTACGAAGGAAGCGGTGACCGAGCTGGAGGCGGCCGGGCGCTCACTGGAGCCGCGCGGCAGGTTCAACGGCATCTGGGGCCCCTGGGCCGGCGACCTGGCCCGCGCCCTCGCCGACGAGGACCCGGGCCGCGCCGCCCAGCTGGCCAATTCCGCCCGGGTCCACGCGGAGCGGTTCGGCACGGAGACCGCCATCGGCGAGGCCCTGCGCTGCGTGGCCCTCTTCGCACGCCCGGAGGAGTCCGTACACCTCCTCGGCGAGGCGGTCCGCCACCTGGAGGCGTCGCCCTCCGGCTACGAGTTCGCCCAGGCGCTCGTCGACTACGGCATCGCCATCCGCTCGCCCCGCGAACTGGCCCGCGGCCACAAACTGGCCACCGCCTGCGGTGCGGAAGGACTGGCCGCCCGCGCCCAGCAGGCACGCGCGTCGATCCGGTCCACCGAGTGAGGTAATGTTTTCCCTGCAGCCGCCACCCGGCCGGACCGGGTGAGGGGCAGCGGGACGTGGCGCAGCTTGGTAGCGCACTTGACTGGGGGTCAAGGGGTCGCAGGTTCAAATCCTGTCGTCCCGACTGGAGACAGTCGCAGGTCAGGGCCGGTTTCGGAGAGATCCGAAACCGGCCCTTGATCATTTTCGGGGACCAGTTGGGGGCCTGCGGAGGACGTGGTCCGGGACCCCGGCCTCGGTGAACCAGGTCGGCGCGCTGTGCGAGCGGGAGGCCAGAAGATGGATGAGGTGGAGCCGGCGGAACGTGCCGGTTCTGCCGGGGCGTGTCGTGATCTGGTCCTGCGCCCAGCGCAAGCGGGGTCGGTCGGGCAGGGCGTCGGGGGCCTGGTACTCGCCGTCGTCCGTTGGCTGCTGGGCGCCCTTCGTGTTTCGGGGCTTCAGGGTTCCGTACCGGTGGGCGTCGCGGGCGGCGGGCAGGGCCGTTCCGTACCGCTCGCCGTCGCGGGGCTGCTCGATGAAGTGGAAGTCCGCCCGGTCGTGGAGGTGCGCGATCGGTTCGTCCTTCGTCTGCCGGCCGCGGGCGGCGAAGTACCGCATGCCGTGGTCTTCGGTGAAGTAGTGGCGGACCTGCCGTCCACCCTCGCCCTGCGAGGTGACGATCGCGATCTCGCGCACGCCCGCAGCCGGGCAGTCGGCGACCGCGTGGACGAGGACGGGTTGGCCGAGTACCGGCAGCATGCACGTGTTGACCGACTTGGCGACGGGGAAGAAGCCGGTTCCCATGCACGCGACGGAGATGACGGCGCGACTCACGCGGGCCCTTCGGGTGGGTGCGGGCTCTGCCCGTGGTCCTCCGGCAGGGCCCGGCGGGGCCGGATGGGCGCGACAGTCTACGCATACCGTGCACGGTTTCTGTGAACCCGCAGTCCACGGCGGTGACGCTCAACCGGCCGGTGCGGCCGCGATGGGATCGCGGGTGCGCCGCACCTTGCTGACGGAAAATCACGAGCCCTGTGGGGCGACGTTGCCGCAGTTGTGGTCGGCAGTCCGGCCGGCATGGCCGGCGAATCCGCTGCACGGCAAGCGCACCCGCAACTGCTGGAGTGTGGCTCAGCGCGTCACTTGACGCAATCGGACTGGAAGGCTTGTGCGTTGGGGCCTCGTCCTCGTCATCCGACCGGTGGCCGCTCCGACAACGCTCGGTGACCCGGTGGTAGCAGTCCGGGTGAATTCCTTTGCGCGTTGCGGGCTGCTTCTCGCTGACATGAGCATGCGTTTCTCGCCAACGGGGCGACGGCGTGGCGGGCTTGACAGAGTCTCATGATCGTCCGGTGATACGCTCGCGTGCACATGCCACGTGCGTTTTCGCCTTGGCTTGGCTACAGCCAGGGGGGCTCTCCGGGCGGTGACGTCTGCCCACAACGGAGGGTCCGCCTGGACAGATTCCGAGAGCTGGACCACAGCCCCTCAATAGAGAGTCAGATGACGAATTTTTGGCAGGATCCGACAGTCTGGGCGCTTGCCGTCGGCGTCGCTGTCGCCGCCACGGTAATTACTCGCCAGCGAAAAACGATCAAGGCGCTGCGTCGGCGACAGCTCGGCTTGCAGAATGAGCTGACCGCATGGCAGGGGAGTGCCGCCGCCCTCGAGTCCACCGTCACCGAGCTGCGCAGCGGCTACGACGAGGTGGTCCGCCAGGCCAAGGAAGAGGCGGAGGAGGCCACGAACACCGTACTGAAGTCGGCCATGCGGACCCTTCAAGGCCTCGCCGCGGAGCAGCAGCGGGTCATCTCCGGGCTGCAGCAGAAGTACGGCGACTCGGCCATGTTGCGGGATATGTTGGACATCGACCACATGAACTCGCAATTCAACCGGCGTGCGCAGTCCATTGCCGTGCTGTGCGGCGGGTGGCTCGGCCGGCAGCGGGAGGCTGCGTCGGTCTATGACGTGATCCGCGGAGCGCAGGGCCGTATTCGGCATTACCAGCGCATCGAGATCGCCTCACGGGTCGATTTCGCGGTGACAAGTCGTGCCGTCGAACCGATCGCGCTGACGGTGGCCGAGCTGCTCGACAACGCGACCAGCTATTCCGAGCCGTCCACCATGGTCGAGGTCGAGGTGCGGACGGTGCCCCGGGGCATCTGCATCGTGATCGACGACGCTGGTGTCGGTATGAGTGAGGAAGAACGGACCAACGCCACCGCTCTGCTGTCCAGCGGGTCGGCGGTGAGCGTTTCGGAGCTGGGCAACCCTCCCGCGTTCGGTTTCGCGGTGATCGGTGCCCTGTGTGCGCGGTTCGGGTTCACGGTCGCCATCGACAGCACCTCTCCCTACGGCGGCGTACGCGCAGTGGTGATGGTGCCGAAGGAGCTGTTGACCGAGATGCCCGAGCCCAGGACGCCCAGTACCACACAAGAAGTCAAAGCCGCTGCGACCGGCCGGGCTTCCGCTCCTGCGGTGACAGAGGGCGGGTTGCCGCGGCGACGGAACAAGCGCGGCATGGCGGTCGTGCCTGACGCCGGCCGCACGCCTGATGAAGCGCGGCCGGCCCTGTCAGCAGAGGCACGGGTGGCGGCCATGGGCGCGTTTCAGCGCGGCACTCTCAGCGGTCGAGGTGCGGGGGTACCGGCCGCCGAAGGTGACAGCACTGCCGATTCACACGAAGGATTCGATGCCCCGTGAGCGACCAACTGTCCTGGATGCTTGAGGACGCTCTGCAGATCCCGCATGCTCTCCACGCGGTCCTGATCTCCGCCGACGGCCTCCAGATGTCCCGTACCGCGGAGATCGACAGGGGCGATGCCGACAAGGTCGCTGCCGCCGTCTCCGGCCTGCAGTCGCTCAGTCGGGCCGTCAGCTTCTTCTGCGGTGAACACGGAGCGAACTGGCGCCAGACGCTCATCGAGTTCGACGGTGGCTGGGTGTTCCTGAACGCTGCGGGCGGCGGCAGCTACCTTGCCGTGGCGGCATCGGCCGAGGTCGACATGCAGGACATCACCTACCGGATGCAGCAGCTGGTCAGCCGGCTGGGCAAGGCGATGTCGACCGGCCTCCGCGGCGACACGGTCACCTCATGACGGAACCGGTCGGTCCCGAGACCGAGTTCGTGACCGAGGCCCAGGAATTAGTACGTCCCTACGTCATCACCCGGGGCCGTGACCTCCCCGATGAGGGTGAGTTCGCCCTCATCACACTCGTCACGAAGGCCAACGACGAGCAACAGCGCCCCCAGCGGCTCTCGCCCGAGGAGCAGCAGCTCCTCGAGATGTGCTCCAGCGGCTACCTCTCGGTCGCTGAGGTATCCGCGCACTCCCAGCTGCCGCTCGGGGTGGTCCGGGTGCTGCTCAGTTCCCTCGCCGAGGGCGGCTATCTCGTGACCCGGGCGCCGGTTCCCGCGGCCCGTCCCACCAACAAGGCCTTGCTCAAGGAGGTGCTCGATGGCCTCAAGGCTCTCACTGTCTGAGGACGCCTACGTGCCCAGCGGCGCACAACAGACTGCAGTGAAAATCCTGGTCGTCGGGCACTTCGCCGTCGGCAAGACCACCCTGATCGGTTCGCTCTCCGAGATCACGCCGTTGTCCACCGAGGAGCAGATGACGACGCTTTCGGAGCGCGTCGACGACCTCAAAGGGGTTCAGGGGAAGACCACCACCACCGTCGCCCTGGACTTCGGCCGGCTGACGCTGAGCGAACGCATCGTTCTGTACCTGTTCGGCTCCCCCGGACAGCAGCGGTTCGTGAGTCTGTGGGACGACACGGCCCGCGGAGCGCTGGGCGCCTTGGTCCTGGTGGACCCCGAGCGCCTGGCCGACTCCTTCGACGTCATGGATCTGGTCGAGAGCTACGGCCTCAATTTCGCCGTGGCCATCAATCATTTCGACGGCAGTACGGTCCACTCCCCGGAGGAAGTCCGGGAGGCACTCGACCTGCTGCCCGACACCCCCGTCGTCACCATCGACGCACGCGACGAGAAGTCGTCCGTCGACGCCCTGATCACCTTGGTCCGCTATCTGTACGAGCGCGCCGACCTGGAGCACGCATGACAACCCCCTCTGTACCTCCGCCCGGCTGCCCCGCACACGGCAGCGGGCAGCGCATACCCCTGGACAGCGCGGAGTTCGCCGCCAATCCGCACGCGTACTACCGTTACATGCGGGAGCTCGGCCCCACAGCTCCGGTCACCATCGCCCCCGGTGTCGAGGCCACGCTGGTGACCGACTACAACGCGGCTCTGGAACTGCTGCAGGATTCGACGACCTTTCGCAAGGACTCACGCCGCTGGCGAGCACTGGCTGAGGGCTGCATCCGCCCCGACAGCCCGGTCCTGCCGCTGCTGGGCTACCGGCCGAACGCGATGTTCACCGACGGCGCCGAGCACGTGCGGCTGCGGCAGGCCATCACCGACTCCTTCTCCCGCGTCAGCGACAAGCGGCTGAGCCGGATCGTCACCCAGGCAGCCCAGTTCCTCATCAACCAGTTCAGCGCCCGCGGCAGCGCCGACCTGCTCCGCGACTACGCCCAGCAGCTCCCGCTGTACGTGTTCAACGAGCTGTTCGGCTGCCCGGCAGAGATCGGTGACCGGGTGCTGTTCGGCATCTCGGGCATGTTCGACGGAGTCAACGCCGAGGCGGCCAGCCAGGTCCTGCTCGGAGCGGTCGGCGAACTGGTGGCGCTCAAGCGCTCCCGGCCCGGGGAGGACATCACGTCCTACCTGATGCAGCATCCGGCGCAGCTGAACGACGAGGAACTGGCCCACACGCTGGTGTTGCTCCTCGGCGCGGGCGGCGAGCCGGAGGGCAACCTCATCGGCAACGCCTTCTACACGATGCTGACCAACGAGGAGTTCGCGCGCCTGGGGCAGTTCGACAAGGCATTGGACGACACTCTGTGGCGCAATGCGCCGATGTCCAACTACGCGCCCCATTACCCGGTGGTCGACACCGACGTGGCCGGGGACAAGGTGCGCGCCGGTGACCTGGTGCTGGTGTCCTTCGGCGCCGCCAACACGGCACTCGCGGACCGCGGTGCCGACACCCGCGGCCACCTCGCCTGGAGCGCGGGCCCGCACGCCTGCCCGTCGAAGGATCCGGCCAGGCTGATCGCCCTGACGGGCCTGGAGACGCTGTTCAACGCCCTGCCCGACGTGGAACTGGCCGTCCCCGCGGAGAGCCTGGCCTGGCGGCCCGGTCCCTTCAACCGGGCCCTGGCCTCTCTGCCCGTGCGGTTCGACGCGGTCACCCCCCGCGCCGCGGCCGCACCGGAGCCGACATCCGTGCCCCGCCACCAGGCACCCCCTGCCGCGGCCTCACCCGCGCCCGCGGTGCCGCAGTCCAGCGGCAAAACGGGGCGCTGGAGCAGCTTCATGAAGTGGCTGACGAACCAGTAGCCCACACCCCCTGTGATGCATGTGACACAGGCAGTTGACGCGGACCGCATAAGAGATCAACTTCCTGGGTAGTACGGCGCGGAGTGTCTGGAGTGACACAAGATGAAGGAGAGACATTGGACCTCGCAAGCATCTCCGCGCCCCCATCCGCGAGCGCCCTACCGGCCCCACGGCGCACCACCCCTCGCAGACGGAACCCGTGCGGGGGCGGCGACCCCGACCAGCCGCAGGACCGAATACCCACTGCCCCCGGCAGTGCGCCGGCCCCTGTCTCCTCCCTCGTCGGCCAAGCACGCCCCCGTACTCCCGCACCGTCCGGAAGCGACACGCGCCACGACGTGCGAGGCACACGATGACCTCCCGACCCGGCCCCGGCATGCCGGCAACCGGTCCCGGTGAGACGACGCTCGGCGAGCACGTACTCGGCCAACTTCGCCGCCTGGGCACCACGGTGGGCCTGAGCAAGGCGGACACCGAGCTGTACGGACAGGTCCTGATCGACTCCCTCACCGGCGCCGCTGACCGGCCGCTCTCCCTGCCGCCGGCCTCGCCCACCTTCCTCTCCGATGACCACACGCCCGTCGAGTTCTCGCTCGCCGCCGCTCCGGATGCCGCCCCGGCCCTGCGCGTGCTCGTGGAGCCCGGATGGGCCCACAGCGACATGGTCGACAGCGGCCGCGCCGGGCTTGCGGCCATCCGCGCCATGGGCGCCCGCTGGGGCTTCTCCACCGACCGGCTCGACGCCCTGGCCGACCTTTTCTTCCCCGCTGCAGCGCAGGGCCCCCTGGCCCTGTGGTATGCGCTCGACCTGCGCGCCGGAGGGGTCCCAGGGGTCAAGGTCTACCTGAACCCCTCCGCCTCCGGCCCGGACAACGCGGCCCGCACCGTGCGCGAGGCACTGCTGCGGCTCGGCTACGACCGGGCCTTCGAGCACCTGCCCCCGGCGGCGGGCTACCCGTTTCTCGCTCTGGACCTGGGCGCCTGGGCGTCCCCCCGCGTCAAGGTCTACGTGAGACACCCGCGCATGTCAGCCGACGACGCCTGCGCGCTCAGCCGTACCTCCGGCGCCACAGCGGCGGACATCCGCTACTTCTTCCACGCGGCCGCGGGCTCCCTCGCGCCGTCCGGACGTGGCGAGAACGAGACCCTGCGACTGGTGCGGCGGCCGGCGCTCACGTGCCACTCCTTCACCGCGGGCGACAGCAACCCGAGCGGCTTCACGCTCCACATCCCCGTTCGCGACTACGTGCGCGATGACGAAGAGGCCCTCGCCCGCGCCACAGCCCTGCTGACCCGGGCCGGTACGGACCCCAGCGTCCTGAACCGAAGTCTGGGAGCGCTCACACAGCGAACCCTCGCGGACGGCGTGGGACTGATCGCCTACCTGGCCCTGGTGTACGAGCGCAACCGCCCGCCCCGGCTCACCTCCTACCTGAGTGCCGAGGCCTACCGTGTCCGGCCGCCGCAGGAGCAGTACCAGCGGCACCCCTGGATGCCTGCGCAACGCACTCAGAGCGTCATGAACCTCGGGCACCGGGCCGTCGGCCACGTCAGCCCGCACAGCACACAGAAGGAAGTCACGTGGAGCCCTACCGCATCAAGGTCGTAGAACCTCTTGCCTTCACCACCCGGGAGGAGCGCGAGGCCGCGCTGAAGCGGGTCGCCTACAACCCCTTCGACCTGCGGGCCGACGAAGTCACCATCGACCTGTTGAGCGACTCCGGGACAGGTGCCATCTCCGCAGACCAGCTGGCCGCAGGGATGCAGGGCGACGAGTCCTACGCCGGCAGCCGCTCCTTCTACCGGTGGCACGAGGTCGTCTCCGAACTCACCGGCTACCCCCACATCCTGCCGGCCCACCAAGGCCGCGCGGCCGAGCGCATCCTCTTCTCCTCTCTGCTGCGGCCCGGCACGAGCGTGCTGTCCAACACGCACTTCGACACCACCCGCGCCAACGTCGAACTGACCGGCTGCACGGCGTACGACCTGCCCTGCGCCGAGGCGAAGGACCTCGACAGCGACTTTCCGTTCAAGGGCAACATCGACCTGATCGCCCTCGAACAGGCCCTGGAGAATGCGGACCGGACGCCCGTCGCGGCCGTGCTGATGACCATCACCAACAACGGCGGCGGCGGCCAGCCGGTCAGCATGGACAACCTGCGCCGCACCGCCGAACTGTGCCGCCGCCACAACGTGCCGATGGTCCTCGACGCGGCCCGGTTCGCGGAGAATGCCTGGCTGGTGACCCAGCGCGAACCCGGCTACGCCGACCGCACCCCGCGCCAGGTCGCCGAGGAAGCCTTCCGCCTCGCAGACGCCTGCGTCATGAGCGCGAAGAAGGACGGGATCGTCCACATCGGCGGCTTCATCGGCCTGAAGGACGCCGAACTCGCCGAGCGGTGCGGGGGTCTGCTCATCGCCACCGAAGGTTTCACCACCTACGGCGGTCTGTCCGGACGTGACCTCGACATGATGGCCCGCGGCCTCCTCGAAGTGACCGAGCCGGCCTACCTCGCCGAGCGTGCCGACATAGCCGCCTATCTCGCCGCCCGCATCCGCGAGGCCGGCGTCGACATCGTGGAACCCTCCGGTCTGCACGCCCTCTACGTCAACGCCGGGCGCCTCCTGCCCCACATCCCTCCGCACCAGTACCCCGGCACCGCACTCGTCTGCGAGCTCTACCTGCGCGGAGGCATCCGCTCGGCGGAGCTGGGGTCGCTGTATCTCGGCGAGGAGGACGAGCAGGGCAACCCTGTCAGGACGGCGCCATACGAACTTGTACGGCTGGCTCTCCCCCGACGGGTCTACACCCGCAGCCACTACGACCACGTTGCCGCCACTCTGGCAGATGTCGCAAAGAATCCTGAATCGGTCCGTGGATACCGGGTCACGGGCCAGTCCCCGATCCTCCGACACTTCAGCATCAAGCTGGAGCCCGTGAAGTCCGGCGACTGATCAGCACTCTTCGCTCCTTACGACGCGAGCCCGGCCATCAGATCCTGAAGCGGTGCGGATCGACCGGCCGTACCGGTCCAGCGACAGCGTGGCAGCCAAGGGACGGCCCCACCCCGGTGAGGGGTGGGGCCGTCCTCCGTTCCTGCGCACTCGCAGGACCCCCGACCACCCGCCCCGCGGCGCCGGGGGCGACGCCCCAGCCGCGCGACGTCGATGCTGCACCCCGACGGCTGATGGGTGCCGGCCCGCGCTGTGGTTCCGCAGCAGGTCTTCGACTCGAGCTCGACGTCCCGGAGCCGGGCCACAGCCCATCATCCGTACGTACGGCGGCCTTGTGTGGCACGTTCCGGCTCGTCCGGCGCCGGACCCTGAAGTTTTTCCGCCGGGAGCCCGGGTACGCGGTCGCGGACAGAGGACCGCGGCACTCCGGCGGAGGGGTGCGACCGAACAGAGGAGTAGCCATGCTGAAGGCGATCGCGGATGTGTTCCGTTCCATCGGGGGCGCCATCGCCACGGTGGTCACGCTGCCGTTCCGGGCCGTCGCCCGGCTGTTCAGCGGTGCGTCGAGCACCGCCCACGGTCACCACTGAGCGCGCGCCGACTCGTCGCCACGGGTCTTCGAGGGGCGGTTCCGGAGAGGTCCGGAGCCGCCTTTCGGCGTTTCGGGGGGCCCGTGCTTCGCCCCGGCCGGCCTGCCGGACAGGTGCGCTGTGCGGGGCCGGCGACAGCGATGCGCCGACGCCCCCGTGCCGGAAGTTGGCATCGCGTGCACGGTTTCCTGGCAACCCGCGCAGACCTTCGTGGATGCCCGGAAGGGCTCGACGGCCGGCAGGACAGGCAGGCCCGTATTCGCGCCGCGCCACGCGCTTGAACTGCTGCGGAGCTGTCGTACGCCCGATCTATTCTGTCCCTCGCGCCGCGTCGGTCCGGGGGAGGAGACGACGCGTGGGGCGCACATGACGAGGGGGGCTCTTGCATGTCGAACGCGAAGTCGGATCCGAAGAACCCGGCACTGGATGCCACGGCAGCGGTCCGCGCACAACTGGGCGCGGAGATGCGGAGGATCAAGGAGGGCGCCCAGCTCAGCTTCGGCGGGCTGGCCGGCCGTACGCACTACAGCCGCTCCTCGTGGGAGAGGTTTCTCAACGGCAAGCAGCTGCCGACCCCCGTGGCGGTCGAGCAGTTGGCCGCCGTGGCGGGCACCCCGCCGGAACCCCTGCTCGACCTGCTGGCCAGGGCGGGCGCGCCGGTCGAGGACCCGGCGCCGGTCACGGGTGGCCGGGACCGGCCCCCGGCCACGCGCACCGCCGCCGGTGACCCCGCCGCCGAGGCGCGGACGCCGGGCGAGCGGCCCGCGGTGTCGTGGCGGCGGCGCTGCGCGGTGATCGGTTACATCGCGGCGGGCGCCCTGATGGGCTCGGTGGCGACCGGGCTGCTCTCCCCGTACCTCGCGGGAGCGGACCAGGGCTCGAACGCCACGAAGACCCGTGCCGAGGACAAGAAGGCGGGCGGACAGGGCGCGGACCTCGTCCCGGGCGCCGGGGACATCCAGGTCAAGTGCACGTCGGACACCTGCTGGCGCAACGATCCCCAGGCCATGGAGTGCCAGTGGGACGCGAAGACCGTCAAGAGCACCTACCTGCGCGGCATGCAGATCGAACTGCGCTACAGCGCCGCCTGCCAGGCGGTCTGGGGGCGGATCGAGGGCGGGGCCGTCGGCGACAAGGTGATCATCAAGGACGTCCGGGGGATGGAGCTGGACGCCTTCATCCGTTTCGAGCACGACTCGTACACCAAGATGCTCGGGGTCTCCAAGGATGCGCCGCTCGACTCCATGAGCGTGTGCGGCGAGATCCCCTCGGAGAAGCAGATGCAGTGCGCGCCGAAGGGAACGGCCAGGATGCCCTGACGGCCGAAGCGCGCCCGGACCGTAGAGCGGTTCGGGCGACGCACCGTCAAACCGCTTCCTTCACGCCCATTGTCCCGGTCGCTGGGGCGCGCGTGGTGAAAGTGACGGTAGCAGGCGGTTGAGACCCGGTGCGGACAGTCGGGAGGGTCAGCGCGCCCCGCGTATCCGCAGCGGGGTGTAGACCACGAGCGCCGCGAGGAACGCCACCCCGTACGCCAGGTCCGCCCCGTGCAGCGCCTCGGCCACCGGGCCCACGTACAGGCCGGTGCTCATGAACGGCACCGCCGCCGCGAAGGCCGCGGCGAACGCGGCGAGCGCCGGCCACCACGGGCGCGGCCGGGCGTGCTCGGCCGCGAGGTCGACGGAGGCGCCCCGCCGGGCCCGGGCGCGCACCAGCCAGTCCACGGAGACGATCGCCACGAAGCCGGGGATCCAGTAGCCGACGAGGAGCAGCACGTTCTGGAAGCGGGCCGTCGTGTCCGCCGCGTGCATCCACAGCACCAGTGGGAACCCCAGGACGGCGGCGAGCGCCGCGGCCACCGGGCGCGGCAGGCGTACCCCCATGGTCTGCAGCGCGAGCGAACCGCTGTAGTCGTTCATCGCGTTGCTGCACAGCGCGGCCAGCGCCACCGCGAGCAGCCCGAACGCCCCGAGCGCGCCCCCGCCGAGCAGCGAGTCCACGCCGCGCGCGGTCTGGTCCGTGAGGACCGAGGCCCCCCACAGCCCGATCGTCTGGACCGCCACGAAGGAGACGCTGATCCCGCCCAGCGTGCACCAGAACATGCGCGCCCGGGACGTGTCGCGCGGCAGGTAGCGGCTGAAGTCGCTCGCGTACGGCGCCCAGGACAGTGCCAGGCTCAGGGCGATGGTGCAGGTCAGGACGAACGCCCCGGCCCGGTCCGCGCCGTGCACGGTCGAGGCGGTCACCGGGTCCACCCCGCGCAGGAGCTTGGTGGCGAGCACCGCGAAGGCCGCGGCCAGGGCGAAGGTCATCACGGTCTGGAGCCGGTGGATCACCTCGTAACCCAGCACCCCGAGCGCGCCCTGCGCGGCCATCATCACCAGGACCCCCAGCCAGAACGGCCAGCCGCACAGCTGTGCCAGCGCGTCCCCGCCGAACAGGCCGATCAGGGCGTCCCAGGCGATGGACGACAGCCATTGCAGCGCGCCCGGCAGTACCACGCCCGGCCCGAACGCCAGCCTGGCGAGCGGTAGTTGCCCGGATCCGGTGCGGCTGCCCCAGGTGCCCAGATACGCGGTCGGCGCGGCGCCGGCGAGGGTGCCGAGCACGACGGCGGCGAGAGCCGTCGCGAAGTCCAGGCCGAGCGCGATGCCGACGGTGCCGGTGAAGACGCCGGTCATGGTCAGGTTGGGCGCGAACCAGACGGTGAACAGCCGGCCCGCCCGGCCGTAGCGGCGGTCCTCGGGGACCGGGGCTATCCCGTGCGCCTCGATGCGCAGATCGCCGGGGGCGGTGGGCATGCGCCCGCCGAAAGCGACGCGCTCGTCCTGGGCATGCGGCAACGACATGAAGACATCCCTCCGCCAGTGCTAACTGGTTCAGGTTCGACGGGTGTGATCTCAGCCCTCGTACGGGGCACCCCGTGTCCGGTGTGGCGGCCAGAATAGCGCCGGCCTGCGCGACGTCGTCGCGGGGGTCGGCCGGTCCCGGTCGAGCTCAGCCGAAGAGCTTCGTCACGAACGCGCGGAGGTTGTCGGCCGTGCGGGCGATCTGCTCCTCCGTGCTCAGGCTCTCCTTGAACCGGGCCCCCGAGGCCACCGCCTTCTTCCCGCGCACGTACAGCGAGCAGGCCAGGTCGGTGCACATGTACAGGCCGACCGAATTGCCGTCGCGCCCGGCGGGCCCGGTCTTGCGGGCGGTCATCAGGGAGACCCCGCCGCCGGGGTGGGTGGTCAGGCAGAGCGAGCACATGCTCCGGTGCAGGAAGCCGCGCTGCTGGGACGGGAAGCGCAGCGAGATCCCGGCGGGCTCGCCCTCGTGCTCGGTGACGATGTAGCTGCGCCCCGGCGCGGACAGGTCGCGCCAGCCGAGGAAGTCGAGGTCGTCCCACGGCAGCTCCTCGAAGTCGCGGGGGAGCGGCAGACGCTTGGCCTCCCCCTTGGAGCAATTCACGAACGATGAGCGGATGTCCTGCTCGGTCAGGGCCTTCATGGACACGAAGCTAACTCTGCCTATGACCCCTAGGCAAACGATTAATGCGGTTAGGGCTTCACCTGGGCATCTTCGGGTGCGACGGGAAGGCAGTGCACGGGCGGGTGCGGGATGCCGAGGTCCGGGCGCCAGGCCGCGAGGATCTGCGCCGACGGATCGAAGAGCGGCGACGGGAGCGCGTCGAGCGGCGTCCACTCCCAGGTGCTGATCAGATGCGGCTCCGTCACGCGCGCCGTGCCGGTGTCCACGCGCACCAGGGCGGCCATCGTCACGCGGTTGATCCCGCCGAGGGCGTCGTGCAGCATCGCGAAGACGGTGACCTCGTCCTCGGGGACGGTCAGCCCGGTCTCCTCGCGCAGTTCCCGCACGGCCGCCGCCGCGACCGACTCCGGCACCGGGTCGACCTTGCCGCCGGGCAGCTCCCAGGTGCCGCTGTGGTGCCGGCCGAGCAGGATCCGGCCCCGCGCGTCCTGCACGACGACGCCGACGCCCAGCGCCGCCTGAGCCTTGGGTGGCTGGGTGTTGCGGGACGGGGCGAGGGGGTTCCCGGTGGCCATGGTGCTCCTTCGGAGGGGGCGGTGGGCGTCGAGCCTACGGGGGCGTGCCCCGTCCGCCCCGCCCTCATACCGCCAGCCGCAGCGAGGTCTCCGAGACGCCGAGCCGTACGCTCTGCCCCCACGTCAGCTCCAGCGCGTCCGCCTCCATGCCGTCGCCGAACACCACCACACGGTCCGACTCCACGGTCAGCCGCAGCCCCTGCCCGGGCCCCAGCTCGCCCGAGACGAACGACGTACCGGTCGACGGCGAGGGCCACGCCTCCCGGACGAACCAGAGCAGCCGGGGGTCGGCGGGCCCGGGCAGCGGGAGGGTGCTGCGGCGCTCCTGCCAGAGCGAGCGCAGCCAGCCGGTCGCCCCGGTGCCGGTGCCGACGAGGACGCCGGAGGACGCCTGCGGCTCGGCCGGGGAGTCCGCCGTGTCGGGCCCGAGCCGGTAGCGGGCCGTCTGGTGGCCGGGCGGGCCGAGGTAGACCTCGTTCAGGGCGAGCAGCCGCTGCGTGTCGTCCGCCACCGCCTCCACCATCGTCAGCGCGTCGGCCCGCCCGCCGGGCGCCACCGCCGCCCGCATCAGCGCCCCCGCGTCGGCCGGGCGGTGGCGGACCAGGACGCCGGGGTTGCGGCCCGGATCGGTGTCGATGCCGATGACCGGCTGACCGGACAGGTACTTCGCGGCGTTGGCGACCAGGCCGTCCTGCCCGACGACCACCACCACGTCCTCGGGCGCGAACAGGAACCGGTCCAGGTCGCTCCGCTCCACCCGGCAGTGCCGCCAGGTGAGCGGAACGGCCGCCGCCGCGTCCGCCAGGGCCTGCCGGGTCCGCTCGTGACGGCGGGCCACCTCCTCGATGGACCGGCCCCGCGCGCCCAGCACGAACGCGGCCTGGCCGCGCGTGCCGTGGCGGGCGAGCAGTTCCTCGTACTCCGTGGTGCGGTGGACCAGGACCGCCCGCGGGGCCAGGCTCACGCCCCGGCCTCCGGCCGGCCCAGCTTGCTGAGCAGGCCCGTGAGCACGTCCGGCGACAGGGTGAGGCTGTCGATGTGCGGCAGGTTCTCGGCGAGCCGGGTGGCCGCCAGCGCGTGCAGCGTCGCGGCCTCCACCTCGCCGTGCGCCCGCAGCCAGGCCGCCTGGGCCTCGGCGCGCGCCGCGCCCACCTGCCGGGCCGCCTCCGCCTCGGCGCCCGCGAGCCGCACCGTGCGGGCGGCCTCCGCCTCGGCGCGCACCCCGTCGGCGGCGGCGCTCTCCTCGGCCTCCCGGCGGGCGTTGGTGCCGCGCTGCTCGACGAGCTGTTCCTCGCGCCGGGCCAGCTCGATCTGGCTGGCGAGCTCGTTCTCCGCGATGGTCCGCTCGCGCTCGACGGCCACGGCCCGCCGTTCGTACGTGGCCCGGTCGGCCTCCTGCTGGATCAGCTCGCGGGCGGGCGTGCGCAGGGCGCGCTCCACCTCGGCCTCGGGGCGGATGGCGACGACGCGCACGGCCACCACGTCGATGCCGGTGGCGGGGAGCCTCGGCTCGGCGGCGAGACCGGCCGCCACCCGCTCGCGGACGGCGGCGACGCCGTCCACCAGGGCGCCGGCCAGCGGGGTGCGGGCCAGCACGTCCAGGGTGTGCTGCTGGGCGGTCTCGGTGAGGAGGGTGGCGATCTGTTCGAGGGGTGCGCCGCGCCAGGCTCCGGTGTCCGGATCGACGGAGAAGTCGAGGCGGGCGGCTGCCTCGGCCGGATCGCTGATGCGGTAGGTGACGGTGGCCTGGACGGTGACGTCCTGGAAGTCGGAGGTGCGCGCGTGGAACGCCATGGCCAGCTCGCGGTCGTTGACCGGCACCTCGGAGAGCGCGGCGCTCAGCGACCGGTACCAGAAGCTCAGTCCTGCCCCGTCGTGGACCAGCTCGCCGCGCTTGTGGTGGCGGATGTGCGCGGTGGGCGCGGAGCGGAGATGGCGCCAGCCGAAGCGGCGGGTGATGTCGGCCATTGGGGACCCCCCTGATCTCTTTCTCGTCATGACGACGATAAAGCGGGTCCCCTCTTATCGTCAAGAGGACGAATAGGGCGGTTGCCGGGTACGCGAACGGCCGGTGACTTCGGAGAAGTCACCGGCCGGCCGGGTGCGCGCCGCCCCCGTCCCCACGGTGCGGCGCGGGCGGGCCGCCGCCATCCGCTCGGACGACGGCCCACGTCTGTCAGGACCCGGACGCCGGGGCGTCCAGGCCGAGTGCGGGCAGGACCGCGCCCGCCACGAAGCGGACGAGGTACGTCTCGTCCGCGTGGGCCCCCATGAGCATCGGGCGGGCCCGCATCACACCGAGCAGCTGCGCGGCGACGAACTCCGCCGCCGGGTTGTCCGGCGCCACCTCGCCGCGCTCCACTCCCCGTCGTACGAGCGCGTCGATCGCGGCCAGCTCCGGCAGGATGAGCGACTCGCGCAGGGCGCACAGCAGCTCCGGGCTCTGGAGTGCCGCATGGCTCAGAGCGAGCATCAGCGGCGTGTCGCGGCCCGCACCTTCACCGATCGCCCGGGCCGCCTCCATCAGGTCACCCGCCAGTGAACCGGTGTCGATCTTCCGCAGGGCGCCCCGCCGGGTGCCGTGCAGGGCGGCCACCACCAGCTCGGGCTTCGAGCCCCACTGGCGGTAGAGCGTGGACTTGCCGCAGCGGGACCGTGCGGCGACCCCCTCCATGGTCAGCGACTCGTAGCCGTTCTCCCTCAGCATGTCGAGCACGGCGGTGTAGAGCTCCTGGGCCCGCTCCGGCGTGATCTTCGACCGGCGCTGCGCGGGGGGCTGCTCCTGCTCGGTCTGCTGCGGCGACATGTGCCTTCCCTCTCTGCGACTCTGCGACGAGGTCCATCGATACGCCAGTGTACCGATACGCGTGTGTACCGATACGCCGCCGTATCGGTACACTGGCGTATCGATAAGGGCGGACGTCCGCCGAAGCGCATCAGCAAAGGGGCACCGGGTGAAGTACACCGGCACCACGCCCGCCCATCGGAAGCCGGACAGCTTCGCCCGCCCGCCCCTGGTCCGCGAGCTTCTTCTCGTCGTCGGGCTCTTCCTGGTCTACAAGCTCGGCCGCCAGGCGGCCAACGGCCATGTGGACGAGGCGTTCCACAACGCGGGCCGGGTCTGGGACGTCGAGCGCGCCGTGCACCTGCCCGGCGAGGGCGCCGTCCAGGGTCTGCTGCTGCACGACGAGACGCTGATCCACCTCGCGAACACCTACTACGCGACCGTGCACTTCCCGGCCACGCTGCTCTTCCTGATCTGGCTGTACTGGCGCAGCCCCCGCCACTACGTCTGGGCGCGCCGCGTCCTCGCCGCGCTCACCGGCGCCGCGCTCGCCCTGCACCTGCTCTTCCCGCTCGCCCCGCCGCGCCTGCTCGCAGCCACCCACCTCGTGGACACCGGCCGGGTGTACGGGCCTTCGGTGTACGGCGCCCAGCCGGCCACCGACTCCATGGCCAACCAGTTCGCCGCGATGCCCTCACTGCACTTCGGCTGGGCTGTCATGGTCGGCGTCGGCCTGGTCGTGGCCACCCGGTCCCGGTGGCGCTGGCTGTGGCTGCTGCACCCGGCGATCACCCTGTTCGTCATCGTCGGAACCGCCAACCACTACTGGCTCGACTCGATCGTGGTGGCCGCGCTGCTCTCCGTGGCGCTCGCCGCGCTCCGCCTCCCGCGCGCCGAACCGGTCCGCCCGCCGCAGCCGTGGCCGTCCGTCGTACGGCAGCGGGAGCACGCCGCCGCGTACGCCGCCTCCGGGGCGCACCGGTGAACGCCACCCTCGCCGCCGTCG
The DNA here is from genome assembly GCF_052542855.1 of Streptomyces sp. SAS_281. Lineage (NCBI taxonomy): Bacteria > Bacillati > Actinomycetota > Actinomycetes > Kitasatosporales > Streptomycetaceae > Streptomyces > Streptomyces sp. SAS_281. The sequence goes on along the minus strand of NZ_JBMNDO010000024.1, from coordinate 3,990 downwards.
CGCTCTCCCTCGTCTCCGCCGCCGCCTACGCCGCCGCCGCGGTCGCCCAGGCCCGGCTGGCCGGCCGCACCGCGCCCGGCACCGGCACGCTCCGGCTCCTCGGGCGCGGCGCCTGGTGGTGCGCGGTCGGCCTGAACGCGGGCGGCGCGCTGCTGCACGTGGCCGCCCTGAAGTACGGCCCGCTCACCCTGGTCCAGCCGCTCGGCGCGCTGACCCTGGTGGCGGCCGTCCCGCTCGGCGCCCGGGCCGCGGGCCGCCGGGTCACGATGACCGAGTGGCGCGGCACCCTCCTCACCCTGCTCGGCCTCGGCGCCCTGCTCCTGACGGCGGGCGGCGCCGCCCCGCACGAGACCCTGACCATGACCGAGGCGCTGGCCGTGGGCGCCGGGACCATGGCGCTCGTCGCCGGGCTCAGCCGCCCCGGCGCCCGCCCCGGGCTGCGGCACGCGGCGGCCTCGGGCATCACGTCGGGTGTCGCCTCCGCGCTCACCCAGACCCTCACCGTCGCGGTGACCGACCACACCGGGCCACTGCTCGACGCACGCCTGGTGATCGTCGCCGTGCTGGTCTCCGCCTTCGCGATGGGCGGGCTGCTGCTCTCCCAGACCGCCTACCGGGGCGGCCTCGGGGCCCCGCTCGCCGTCGTCACCCTGGCCAACCCGGTCGCCGCGGCGGCCATCGGCCTGGCGCTGCTGGGGGAGAGGTTCCAGGGCGGACCGGCCGGTCTGGTCCCGGCGCTGCTCGGCACGGTGGCGGCGGTCCGGGGCGTGGTCCTGCTCACCCGCGCCCCGGCGCAGACCGCCCCCGCGGTGGCCGGTGCCGCGCCGGCCACCCCGTCGCGGGTGGTGATCAGCGGCCCCCGCGTCGCGCGCCGCGAGCAGCGCCGCCGGGTGGGCGCGGGGCGCCACTGAGGCGCAGCCGTTACGCGGGGTAATCCGCGAGCGCCCGGGTGATCCACCCGATCCAGAAGTTCTCCAGGTCGATCCCGCCCCGCAGCACCAGGTGCCGCAGCCGGTCCCCGGGGGTGTCGCGCTCCGGCGGGAAGTCCCGGATCTCGATCGCCTCGTACTCCGCCAGCTGGCGCCGGTGCAGTTCCAGATGGCGGCGCAGCTCCGCGTCGAGGCCGGGAGCCCCGACGACCGCCGCCGCCCGCATCCGCAGCAGCAGCGGATCGCGGACCTGCTTGGGATCCTCCTGCCGTGCGACCCACGCGGACAGCGCCTCGCGGCCCGCCGGCAGCACCTCGTACTCCTTCTTCTGCCCGCGGGCGGGCTGCGCGGGCTCCAGAGCCCTGATCTGCCCGGCCTGCTCCAGCTTGCCCAGCTCGCGGTAGATCTGCTGGTGCGTCGCCGACCAGAAGTAGCCGATCGACCGGTCGAACCTGCGGGTCAGTTCGAGCCCCGACGAGGGTTTCTCCAGCAGGGCGGTGAGGATCGCGTGCGGCAGTGACATGGGGTGCATCCTAGGGACGGCCGGGCGGGCCCGGCCGTCCGGTTCAGAGGGCGGCGGCGAGCTCCGTGCCCTGCCGGATCGCGCGCTTGGCGTCCAGCTCGGCCGCGACGTCGGCGCCCCCGATCAGGTGGACGCCGCGGCCGGCGGCGAGCAGCTCCTCGTACAGGTCCCGGCGGGGGTCCTGGCCGGCGCAGAGCACGATCGTGTCGACCGGCAGTACGTGCCGCTCCCCGCCCACCGTGATGTGCAGGCCCTCGTCGTCGATCCGGTCGTACGTGACGCCCGCGGTCATCGTGACGCCGCGGTGGCGCAGCTCGGTGCGGTGGATCCAGCCGGTCGTCTTCCCGAGGCCCGCGCCGACCTTGCTCGCCTTGCGCTGGAGGAGATGGACGGTGCGCGTGGTCCTCGGGCGCTCCGGGGCCGCGAGGCCGCCGCGCTCGCGGTACTCCGTGTCGACGCCCCACTGCCGGAAGAACACCTCCGGGTCGAGGCTCGCCTCCTCGCCGCCGTCCGTCAGGAACTCCGCCACGTCGAAACCGATCCCGCCCGCCCCGACGAGCGCGACGCGGTCGCCGACCGGCGCGCCGTGGCGCAGCACGTCGAGGTAGCTGACGACGCTCGGGTGGTCGATGCCGGGGATCGCGGGGGTGCGGGGCGTGACCCCGGTGGCCAGCACGACCTCGTCGTAGCCGTCGAGGTCCCCGGCACCGGCCGGGGCGCCCAGCCGCAGTACGACCTTCTCCTCCGCGAGCCGGGTGCGGAAGTAGCGGAGCGTCTCGTCGAACTCCTCCTTGCCGGGGACCCGTCGGGCCACGTTCAGCTGACCGCCGATCTCCTCGGCCGCGTCGAAGAGCGTCACCTCGTGGCCGCGCTCGGAGGCCGTGACCGCGCAGGCAAGACCGGCGGGCCCGGCGCCGACGACGGCGACGCGTTTGCGGGTGCGGGTCGGCGACAGGACGAGTTCGGTCTCGTGGCAGGCGCGCGGATTGACCAGGCAGGAGGTGACCTTGCCGCTGAAGATGTGGTCCAGGCACGCCTGGTTGCAGCCGATGCAGGTGTTGATCGCGTCCGCGCGGCCCGCCGCCGCCTTCGCGACGAAGTCGGGGTCGGCGAGGAACGGGCGGGCCATCGACACCATGTCCGCACGGCCCGACGCGAGGACCTGCTCGGCCACCTCGGGGGTGTTGATCCGGTTGCTCGTCACCAGCGGTACGGAGACGGCCCCGCGCACCTTCTCGGTGACCCAGGTGAACGCGGCCCGGGGCACCGAGGTCGCGATGGTGGGGATACGGGCCTCGTGCCAGCCGATGCCGGTGTTGATGATCGTCGCGCCGGCCGCCTCGATCTCCCGGGCCAGGTGCACGACCTCCTCCAGGGACGAGCCGCCTGGCACCAGGTCCAGCATCGACAGCCGGTAGATGATGATGAAGTCGTCGCCGACCCGCTCGCGGACCCGGCGCACGGTCTCGACGGGGAAGCGGATGCGGTTCTCGTACGAGCCGCCCCAGCGGTCCTCGCGGTGGTTGGTCGCCGAGGCGATGAACTCGTTGATCAGATAACCCTCGGAGCCCATGATCTCGACGCCGTCGTACCCCGCGCTCCGGGCCAGCGCCGCCGCCGTCGCGAAGTCCTCGATCGTCGCCTCGACCTCGTCGTCGGTCAGGGCGTGCGGCGTGAACGCGCTGATCGGCGCCTTGAGCGCGCTCGGCGCCACCAGGTCCGGGTGGTGCGCGTACCGGCCGAAATGCAGGATCTGCAGGGCGATCCGGCCGCCCGCCTCGTGCACCGCCGAGGTCACCCGGGCGTGCTCGGCCGCCTCCGCCTCGGTGGTCATCTTCGCCCCGCCGGGGAACGAGCAGCCCCGTTCGTTCGGCGCGATGCCGCCCGTGACCATGAGGCCGACGCCGCCCCGGGCGCGCTCGGCGTAGAAGGCCGCCATGCGCTCGAAACCGTTCTCGACCTCTTCGAGGCCGACGTGCATCGACCCCATCAGGACCCTGTTCGGCAGGGTGGTGAACCCGAGGTCGAGCGGGCTCAGAAGGTGCGGGTACGGGCTCATGCGGCGGCTCCTCGGTGTGGCGTCGCCCCAGTTCTAGACCACCGCCGCGCCATTGTGCAACATGTTGCACAATGGCGTTCGTCGCACTGTGTCACGGCTCACGGCCCGGGGTGAGTCGCCCGGATGGAGTAACACCGCGGTTTGCGTGCTCCGCGCGGCGCGGAGAGTGGAGTCGTACCGAATCGAGGGGCCCGCGTCGTCAGGGCGGGGCCCCGGAACCCACCGGAGACCCCCATGGGCTGCGTCAACCGTCACGACCTAGGTCTGCTCGTCCTGCGCGCCGGCACCGGCGCGGTGCTCGTCGCGCACGGCGCCCAGAAACTCTTCGGCTGGTTCGGCGGCGGGGGAATCGAGGGGACCACCGCCGCGATGGAGGCGATGGGCTTCCATCCGCCGAAGCACAGCGCGCTCGCCGCCGGGCTCGGCGAGGCGGGCGGCGGCGCACTGCTCGCCCTGGGCCTGGCCACGCCGGCCGCCGG
>NZ_JBMNDO010000249.1:0-2173 GCF_052542855.1 Streptomyces sp. SAS_281 | reverse complement strand
CGATCTGGCGCCCCCACGGAGGGCGCCGGGCTCCGGCACGTACCGGCGGACAAGGGGCAGCACGCCCCGACTCCCGCTTCGGGGGGAGGCCGTTAGACTCATCGGATCGGCATGCTCGACCAGCACAATCGCAAGGAGGCACGGTGACACAGCCGCGCGAAGCGCGTCACGCACGGGCGGTGGTGGGCGACGGATGGGATCTGCTGACCCGCATCGGCGGACCGCGTGACCTCGACCGGCTCACTTCCGAGCAGCTGGAGCAGCTCGCCGAAGAGATCCGGACGTTCCTGGTCGACGCGGTCTCCAAGACCGGCGGCCACCTCGGACCCAACCTCGGCGTGGTCGAGCTCACCATCGCCCTGCACCGGGTCTTCGACTCGCCGAAGGACAAGGTCCTCTTCGACACCGGCCACCAGAGCTACGTGCACAAGCTCCTCACCGGCCGCCAGGACTTCAGCCGGCTCAAGAGCAAGGGCGGCCTCTCCGGCTACCCCTCGCGGGCCGAGTCCGAGCACGACGTGATCGAGAACTCGCACGCCTCCACCGTCCTCGGCTGGGCCGACGGCCTCGCCAAGGCCAACGAGGTCCGCGGCAAGGACGACCACGTCGTCGCGGTCATCGGCGACGGCGCGCTCACCGGCGGCATGGCCTGGGAGGCGCTGAACAACATCGCCGCCGCCAAGGACCGCCCCCTCGTCATCGTCGTCAACGACAACGAGCGCTCCTACGCGCCCACCATCGGCGGCCTCGCCAACCACCTGGCCACCCTGCGCACCACCGACGGCTACGAGCGCTTCCTGGCCCGCGGCAAGGACCTCCTGGAGCGCACCCCCGTCGTCGGCAAGCCGCTCTACGAGACGCTGCACGGCGCGAAGAAGGGCCTGAAGGACTTCATCGCCCCGCAGGGCATGTTCGAGGACCTCGGCCTCAAGTACGTCGGCCCCATCGACGGCCACGACATCGAGGCCCTGGAGTCCGCCCTCCAGCGCGCCAAGCGCTTCGGCGGCCCGGTCATCGTGCACTGCCTCACCGAGAAGGGCCGCGGCTACACCCCCGCCCTCCAGGACGAGGCCGACCGCTTCCACGCCGTCGGCAAGATCCACCCCGACACGGGCCTGCCCGTCGCCACCTCCGGCCTCGACTGGACGTCGGTGTTCGGCGAGGAGATGGTCAAGCTCGGCCACGAGCGCGAGGACATCGTCGCGATCACCGCGGCCATGCTCCAGCCGGTCGGCCTGACCGGGTTCGAGAAGGAGTTCCCGGACCGGATCTACGACGTCGGCATCGCCGAGCAGCACGGCGCGGTCTCCGCGGCCGGCCTCGCCACCGGCGGCCTCCACCCGGTCTTCGCGGTGTACGCCACCTTCCTCAACCGCGCCTTCGACCAGGTCCTGATGGACGTCGCCCTGCACAAGTGCGGGGTCACCTTCGTCCTGGACCGGGCCGGCATCACCGGTACGGACGGCGCCTCGCACAACGGCATGTGGGACATGTCCATCCTCCAGGTCGTGCCCGGCCTGCGGATCGCCGCCCCGCGCGACGCCGACCAGGTCCGCGCCCAGCTGCGCGAGGCCGTCGAGGTGGACGACGCGCCCACGGTCGTCCGCTTCTCCAAGGGCGCGGTCGGCCCCTCGGTCAAGGCCGTCGGCACGGTCGGCGGCATGGACGTGCTCCGCAAGCCGGGCGCCGCCCGGCCCGACGTGCTGCTGGTGTCCATCGGCGCGCTCGCCCCGATGTGCCTGGAGATCGCCGACCTGCTCGACGCCCAGGGCATCTCCACGACCGTGGTGGACCCCCGCTGGGTGAAGCCCGTGGACGAGGCCCTGGCGCCGCTCGCCGCGCGGCACCGCGTCGTCGTCACCGTCGAGGACAACAGCAGGGCCGGCGGCGTCGGCTCCGCGGTCTCCCAGGCGCTGCGCGACGCGGACGTCGACGTGCCGCTGCGCGACTTCGGCATCCCGCCGGTCTTCCTCGACCACGCCTCCCGCAAGGAGGTCATGGCCGAGATCGGGCTGACCGCCCCGGACATCGCCCGTCAGGTCACCGGCCTGGTCGCCAAGCTCGACGGGCGCTACGAGCCGGGCGCGGAGGACCGCACCGTCGCGGAGCGCGTCCGGGACTGACCCGTACCCCCGCTTCGGCCGAACGGGCCGGTCGGGCCACCCGTAACGAG
>NZ_JBMNDO010000248.1:0-2260 GCF_052542855.1 Streptomyces sp. SAS_281 | reverse complement strand
CTGGCCGGAGACCGACCCGGCGGTCGACCTCGATGTGCGGCACCCGGCCTACGTCATCTACACCTCCGGCTCGACGGGCCGCCCCAAGGGTGTCGTCGTGAGCCACGCCGGCGTGTCGCGCCTGGCGGCGGTGCAGGCCGACCGGCTCGGCGTGGCGGCGGGGAGCCGGGTGCTCCAGTTCGCCTCGCCCAGCTTCGACGCGTCGTTCTGGGACCTCAGCAGCGCGCTGCTGACCGGTGCCGCGCTCGTCCTCGCCCCCGCCGACACCCCGCTGGACGCCCTGACGGACCCGTGGCTCGCCGTCACCCACGTGACGCTTCCGCCCTCGGCCCTCGCCGCGCTGGGCGACGCCGACCTCACGGCCTCCACCCTGGTGGTGGCGGGTGAGGCGTGCTCGCAGGAGCTGGTGGCGCGGTGGGCCCCGGGACGCCGGATGATCAACGCGTACGGTCCGACCGAGACCACGGTCTGCGCGACCATGAGCGACCCGCTCGTCCCGGGGAACGGCGTGCCGCCGATCGGCCGCCCGGTCGCGGACTTCCGGACCTACGTACTGGACGAGCGGCTCCGCCCCGTCCCGCCGGGCGTGACCGGCGAGCTGTACGTCGCCGGGCCCGGCCTGGCACGCGGCTACCTGGGCCGCCCGGGCCTGACGGCGGCACGGTTCACGGCCTGCCCGTTCGGTCCGGCGGGCGCGCGGATGTACCGCACCGGCGACCTGGTCCGGCGTCGCGCGGACGGCGAGCTGGAGTACGCCGGCCGCGCCGACCAGCAGGTGAAGGTGCGCGGCTTCCGGATCGAGCCCGGCGAGGTCGAGGCCGCGCTCGCCGCGCATTCCGGCGTCGCCCAGGCCGCCGTCGTGGCCCGGGACGACCGGCTCGTCGGCTACGTGGTACCGGATTCCGCCTCGGCCGTACGCCCCGCAGAGCTGGCCGCCCACCTGCGCGAGCGGCTGCCGGACTACCTGGTGCCGTCCGCGTTCGTGCTGCTCGACGCGTTGCCGCTGACGCCGAACGGGAAGCTGGACCGGGCGGCGCTGCCCGCGCCCGACGCCGTGTCCACCGGGGGCGGCCGGGCGCCGCGTACACCACGGGAACAGATCCTCGCCGAACTCTTCGCCGAGGTCCTCGACGTGCCCCGGGTATCGGTGGACGACGACTTCTTCGACCTGGGCGGACACTCCCTGCTCGCCACCAGGCTGGTCGCCCGGGTGCGTTCGGTGCTCGGGGCGGAGCTCGCGCTGCGCGCCCTCTTCCAGTCGCCCACCGTGGCCGGCCTGGCCGGGACGCTCGCGGCGGCCGACGGGGTGCGCCCGGCGCTCACCGCGTACGAGCGGCCCGACGCGGTGCCGCTGTCCTTCGCCCAGCGCCGCCTCTGGTTCCTGCACCGCATGGACGCCGCAGCCGCCACGTACCACATTCCGCTGGCGCTCCAGCTGACCGGAACGCTCGACCGGGGCGCGCTCGACCGGGCGCTGGCCGATGTGGTGGCCCGGCACGAGAGCCTGCGGACGGTGTTCGAGGAGATCGGCGGCGTCCCCTGTCAGCGCCTGCTGGAACCGGCCGACGTCCGGCTCCGGGCCCGTCCGGCCGAGGTGCCGGCGGACGAGCTTCCGCACCTGCTCGCCGAGTCGGCGCGGCAGCCCTTCGATCTGGCGGCCGAACCGCCGCTGCGGGCCGAGCTGTTCGCGGTCGCGCCCGACGAGCACGTGCTGCTCCTCGTCATGCACCACATCGCCGCCGACGGCTGGTCCACCGGGCCGCTGGCCCGCGACCTCGCCGAGGCGTACGCGGCACGCTGCGAGGGGCGGACGGCGGACAGGCCGGCGCTGCCGGTCCAGTACGCCGACTACACGCTGTGGCAGCGCGAGCTCCTGGGGGACGCGGCTGACCCCGAGAGCCGGTTCGCACGACAACTCGGCTACTGGAAGCGGCAGCTGGCCGACCTCCCGGAGCTGCTTCCCCTGCCCACCGACCGCCCCCGCCCGGCCGTCGCCGGCCGGCGGGGCGACCACATCGGCCTGGAGCTCGACGCCGAACTGCACCGCGCACTCGCCGGGCTGGCCAGGCGGAGCGGGACCAGCCTGTTCATGGTGTTGCAGGCGGGTCTGGCGGCGTTGTACACGCGGTTGGGCGCGGGGACGGACATCGCGATCGGGAGCCCGATCGCGGGGCGTACGGACGAGGCGCTGGACGATCTGGTCGGGTTCTTCGTGAACACGTTGGTGCTGCGGACGGACACGAGTGGTGATCCGGGTTTC
>NZ_JBMNDO010000247.1:0-2308 GCF_052542855.1 Streptomyces sp. SAS_281 | reverse complement strand
CCACTGGGGGTGCGGACGGACCGTCCGCACCCCCGGTGGCGGCGTTTCAGCCGCGCTCGCGGACCTCGGCCGCCGTCGGAGCCGTACCGCCCAGGTGCGCGGGCACCCACCACGTGTCACTCGCGTCCTTCGGCCGGACCGGATACGCCCGCTGGGCCGCTTCCAGCAGCTCCTGCACCCGCTCCCGCAGCCGCCGCGTGATGGCGCCCGCGTACTGGTCCGTGGGGGCCTCCACGGCCTCTCCGACGCGGATGGTGATCGGGGTGTGGCTGCGCTTGAAGTTGCGCGGCCGGCCCTTGGTCCACAGCCGCTGCGTGCCCCACAGGGCCATCGGGATCAGCGGCACCCCGGCCTCCTGGGCCAGGCGCGCGGCACCGGACTTGAAACTCTTGAGCGTGAACGACTCCGAGATCGTCGCCTCGGGGAACACCCCGACGATCTCGCCGGACCGCAGCGAGGCCAGCGCGTGCGCGTAGGCGTCCTCGCCCTGCTTGCGGTCGACGGGAATGTGCTTCATGCCGCGCATCAGCGGCCCGGAGACCTTGTGCCGGAATACGGATTCCTTGGCCATGAAACGCACCAGCCGCTTCTGCGGGAGCGCGGCGAGGCCACTGAAGATGAAGTCCAGATAACTGATGTGGTTGCTGACCAGAACAGCGCCACCGGTCTTCGGGATGTGCTCCGAACCCTGAGTGTCGATCTTCAGGTCGAGCGCCTTGAAAAACGTGCGAGCGGCGCCGATGACCGGCCGATAGACGAGTTCTGCCATCTGGGGAAGACCCTTTCTTCAGCGCCCGCGGAGGTTCTCCCGGCGGAAGTTACGCAGCCGTAGGTTTTCGGCATTGCGCCGATCGTGCCCCATGCGGCGACGTGGTGGCCAGTCCCGGCGGCGACGGGACGCGAGATTCTCGTCACGTAGGGCGCCCGGGAATGCCCGCGCCGTCGCCGACGCTGACCCTCTGCGTAGAACTCTGACAGGAGGCCGCAGGTGGACGGGCAGGCAGGTGCCGAGAGGCTGGACGCCGCACAACTCGGGGCGGAGCTGGGGGAGCGGGCCACGCTCGTGCAGTTCTCCACCGCCTTCTGCCAGCCGTGCCGGGCCACCCGCCGCACCCTCGCGGAGGTGGCCGGAATGGTCGAAGGCGTCGCCCACGTGGAGATCGACGCGGAGGCGCGTCTCGCGCTCGTGCGCGCCCTCGGCATCAGCCGGACCCCGACCGTCCTGGTCCTCGACGCCGGGGGCCGGGTCGTCCGCCGGGCCGAGGGGCAGCCCCGCACCGTCGACGTCGTGGCCGCCCTCGGCCGGGTGATATGACGGACCGTGATGCTTCTCCCACCTGATGGGACACCCTTGACTGCACGGACCACGCATCGTCAGTCTGACGTTATGCCGTCAGATCCCCTTCTCCATGACCGGGCGTACATCGACCTCGCCCGCACCGCCGGCGCGTGCTGTCCGGGTGCCTGAGCATCCACGACCCCGCATCTCCGACGCGCAGAAGGACATCTCCATGACGGCATCACCCGGGCTCGGCCACACGCGCACGGCATCCCCGGACCTCCTGCGCTCCGTGTTCCGCCGGCACGCCGCCGGAGTCGCCGTGATCACAGCAGCCGGGGAGCGCCCGGTCGGCTTCACCGCCACCTCGCTCAACTCCGTGGCCGCGGAGCCGCCCCTCGTCTCCTTCGGCGTCGGCACCTCCTCCTCCAGCTGGCCGGTGCTGGCCGAGGCCGAGCACGTGGGCGTGCACATACTCGGCGAACACCAGCGGGAACTGGCCGCCACCTTCGCCCGGAGCGGCGCCGACCGGTTCGGGCCGTCCACCTTTTGGCGCAGTGGCCCGCAGGGCGTTCCGCTGCTCGACGGCGTGTTGGCGTGGCTGGTCTGCCGCGTGGTGACCCGGGTCCCGGCGGGCGACCACCACATCGTGATCGCCCAGGTGGTCGAGGGCGACCCGGCAGGCGGAGGCCGGCCACTCGTCTATCACCAAGGGCGGTTCACGGGTCTGCGGGACTGACGCGGCCCCGGGGGTTCCCGGGTGGATCGCGTTGGGCAGATCACAGTGCAAAGCGCTTGCTCATTGGGCACACGCTCGATGTACTGGCGAGTAATATGACGGTCGGAGCGTCGGTCGCCCCGACCGGAAAACGCCCCATCAGGCGCCTATGCTGCGTGCAACAAGGCAGCCCCGGAAATGACGATGCAGTAGGAGAGCCGGCGTGAGCTTGAGGATCGTTGTCTGTGTGAAGTACGTGCCCGACGCGACCGGTGACCGGCATTTCGCCGATGACCTGACGTTGGACCGTG
>NZ_JBMNDO010000246.1:0-2435 GCF_052542855.1 Streptomyces sp. SAS_281 | reverse complement strand
CCACCAGCCCACCACCCTCGTCCGCTCCTGGGGACAGCCAGCTCCTGACGGCTCCGGCGAGACCTGGCCCTTCACTGTTCTGCTGAGGTGCGGCCCGATCAGGCAGCAACGACCTCGACGCCGAGCTTCGCAGCGACCTCGGGGTGCAGACGCACGGACACCTGGTGCCCGCCGAGCGTCTTGATCGGCGAGCCCAGCTCGACGCGACGCTTGTCGACGTCCGGGCCACCGGCAGCCTTGATCGCCGAGGCGATGTCGGCCGGGGTGACGGAGCCGAAGAGGCGGCCGGCGTCGCCGGAGCGAACGGCCAGACGGACCTTCACGGCCTCCAGCTTGGCCTTGACCTCGTTGGCCTGCTCGATCGTGGCGATCTCGTGGATCTTGCGGGCGCGGCGGATCTGCGCCACGTCCTTCTCGCCACCCTTGGTCCAGCGGATGGCGAAGCCACGCGGAACCAGGTAGTTACGGGCGTACCCGTCCTTGACGTCTACGACGTCGCCAGCGGCACCGAGGCCGGTGACTTCCTGGGTGAGGATGATCTTCATGTTTCGGTCACCCTTCCCTTATCGCGCGGTGGACGTGTAGGGCAGCAGCGCCATCTCACGGCTGTTCTTGACTGCCGTGGCGACGTCACGCTGGTGCTGCGTGCAGTTGCCGGTGACGCGGCGGGCACGGATCTTGCCGCGGTCGGAAATGAACTTCCGCAGCATGTTCGTGTCCTTGTAGTCCACGTACTGGGTCTTGTCCTTGCAGAACGCGCAGACCTTCTTCTTAGGCTTGCGCACAGGCGGCTTCGCCATGGTGTTTCTCCTGTGTGATCAAGAAGTGGGGGTACGAGCTTCCCTAGAAGGGGGGCTCGTCCGAGTAGCCGCCGCCGGAACCGCCGGAGCTTCCGCCCCAGCTGCCTCCGCCTTGCTGGCCGCCCTGGCCGCCGGCCGGAGCGCTGGTGGCCCAAGGGTCGTCGGCGGGAGCACCGCCGCCACCCTGCTGGCCACCACCGGGACCGCCGCCCCAGTTGCCGCCACCCTGCTGGCCGCCGCCGTATCCACCCTGGCCGCCCTGGCCACCACGACCGGTGGTCTTGGTGACCTTGGCGGTGGCGTTCTTGAGGCTGGGGCCGACTTCCTCGACATCCAGCTCGTAGACCGTGCGCTTGACGCCCTCGCGGTCTTCGTACGACCGCTGCTTCAGCCGGCCCTGCACGACAACGCGCATGCCTCGCGTGAGCGACTCGGCGACGTTCTCCGCCGCCTGCCGCCAGACCGAGCAGGTGAGGAACAGGCCTTCGCCGTCCTTCCACTCATTGGTCTGCCGGTCGAAGATGCGGGGAGTGGACGCGACACGGAACTTCGCGACCGCCGCACCGGACGGGGTGAAGCGCAGCTCGGGGTCGTCGACGAGATTGCCGACGACCGTGATGACGGTCTCGCCTGCCATGGGTGAACCTCTCGGCGGGGATTTCTTGGCTGCTTGCTGCTACTCGGACCCGATGACCGCTGAGCCGGAAGCTCAGTGAATCTCGGGACGGAGGACCTTGGTCCGGAGGACCGACTCGTTCAGGTTCATCTGGCGGTCGAGCTCCTTGACGACCGCAGGCTCGGCCTGCAGGTCGATGACCGAGTAGATGCCCTCGGGCTTCTTCTTGATCTCGTAAGCGAGCCGACGACGGCCCCAGGTGTCGACCTTCTCAACCTTTCCTTCGCCCTCACGGACGACGGAGAGGAAGTTCTCGATCAGCGGGGAGACTGCTCGCTCCTCGAGATCGGGGTCGAGGATGACCATCACCTCGTAGTGACGCATGTGGAACCCACCTCCTTTGGACTCAGCGGCCACGGTCGTTCCGTGGCAGGAGGGTCGTGATGCGTTGAGCAACGGTGCCCGAGTAAAAACAGCCGCCACTGACAGCGCCCTCGGTGAAGAGGTGCGGTCCGTGCCGGCCTGGGCAGACACCGGTGCAGACCGACCAGAGTACCCGCAGACCACCTTCCGGTTGAAATCCAGTGGTCAGGGGACGCAATCTGTACACATCGGGTGTGAGCGGCGCCACGACGCGCCGCATGTCGGCCAGGAGGTACTCCATGGCACACGTAACGCGGACCCGCCCCTCCGTCTCCCTCTTCGCCACGGACGGCAGGCCCCATCCGCTGCAGGACGCGCTCGTGGTGGTCACGCTCGTCCTCGGCGCCCTCGCCTTCATCTCGGCGATGTTCCACCACCTGCACCTGCTCAGCTCATGGGCGGGCCTCATCGGGATCCTCACGGGGGCGTACGGCCAGTACATCTCCGTAACCACGCGCGAGAGGTTCCCACTGATCATCGGCATGGGCGCGTCCGCCCTCGGGTTCTTCCTCGGCATGGCCCACGGCGGACTCTTCGGCGGCGTGATCGGCTGACCTCTCGGGTCCGGCCCGGGCGGCCCCGTCACCGGACGGGGC
>NZ_JBMNDO010000245.1:0-2464 GCF_052542855.1 Streptomyces sp. SAS_281 | reverse complement strand
CCCCCCCCCCCCCCCCCCCCCCCCCCCCCCCCCCCCCCCCCCCCCCCCCCCCCCCCCCCCCCCCCCCCCCCCCCCCCCCCCCCCCCCCCCCCCCCCCCAAACCACAGCGCGACTCGCAGACGGCAAAACCACACCCCCCACCCCAGCCCGTCCGGCGCCTGAGGAGCAGCGGCACGGGGACAGCAGCACGGGGACAGCGCCCCCGAGACCACGGCGCGCGACGGGGCGCGGCAGGCCCTCCACCCCGAGGGGCTACGCGTCCAGCACCGCGCGCCACTCCCGCACCGCATCCGCGTCCACCGGCCCGGCCCAGCCCCCCGGCCGCGCCGCGCCCCCGATGTGGACGGCGTCGATCCCCGCGTCCAGGAGCGCCGGCAGGTGCTCCAGCCGCAACCCGCCCCCCACAAGAATCCGCGGCTCGTACCCCGGCTCGCCCGCCCGCCCCGCCTCGGCCACCAACGTGGGTATCCCCGCATCCACCCCGGCCGCCGCCCCGGCCGTCAGATACGTGTCAAGACCCGGCAGATCCGCGAGCGCCTTGCGCAGCGCGTCCCGGTCACCCGCCCGGTCGATCGCCCGGTGGAACGTCCACCGGCAGCCGTCCAGCACGGCGACGAGCCGCTCGACCGCGACCAGGTCCGGGCTCCCGTCCGCGTCCAGGAAGCCGAGCACGAACTCGTCCGCCCCCTCGGCCCGCAGCTCGCGCGCCTTGCGTACGAGTATCTCGATGTCACCGGCCGCGAAGCCGTCGGCGACCCTGAGCATCACCCGCAGCGGAATGTCCACCGCGGCGCGGATCGCCGCGAAGGTCGCACAGGACGGGGTGAGGCCGTCCGCCGCCATGTCGGTGACCAGCTCAAGCCGGTCCGCACCACCCGCCTGGGCGGCGACCGCGTCCTCCGCGTCGAGAGCGATCACCTCCAGGACTGCACGGTTGCTCATGGGAACCCAATCCTCCAGGAAGCAGCAATAGGTCTAGTCCAATGGCCAGCCTACGGGGCGGTAGGCCGAGGGCGCAGCCCCCACCGTGAACGTGAAGATACGCGAGGCCCGACGGAGGCCGGGCGACCGACCGGCGCGCCCCGCGCCCCCACCGAGGATCACCCTTGCTTCGAGATAGGGGGTGGGGGTATACATGACCGAAGAGAGATACCCCCTGGGGGTACTTAGGACGGGTACCCGGGACCACGAGGAGGCCCCCGTGTCAGCGCACACCGCGCACACCGCGCACACCGCAGAGGCCGAGGTCGAGCTGGCCATCGGGGGCATGACCTGCGCCTCCTGCGCGGCGCGTATCGAGAAGAAGCTCAACCGGATGGACGGCGTGACGGCCGGCGTCAACTACGCCACGGAGAAGGCCCACGTGACCTACGACGGCGCCGCCGTCTCCGTACAGGACCTCATCGCCACGGTCGAGAAGACCGGCTACACCGCGCACGAACCCGCGCCCCCGGCGCGTACCGCGGAAGACGAGGCCGTACCCGCCCCGCGGGAGGCGGACACCCTGCGGCAGCGGCTGATCACGGCCGTGCTCCTCGCGGTGCCGGTGATCGCGATGTCGATGGTCCCGGCGCTCCAGTTCGACAACTGGCAGTGGCTCGCCCTCACCCTCACCGCGCCCGTCGTCACGTACGCGGGCTGGCCGTTCCACCGGGCCGCGTGGACCAACGCCCGGCACGGCGCGGCGACGATGGACACGCTCATCTCCCTCGGCACCTCGGCCGCGTTCCTGTGGTCCCTGTGGGCGCTGTTCTTCGGCACCGCCGGGATGACCGGCATGACGCACCCGTTCGAGCTGACCATCGGCCGCAGCGACGGCGCGGGAAACATCTATCTGGAGGCGGCGGCCGGCGTCACCGCGTTCATCCTCGCCGGGCGCTACTTCGAGGCCCGGTCGAAGCGGAAGGCGGGCGCCGCGCTGAAGGCCCTCCTCGAACTGGGCGCCAAGGAGGTCACGGTCCTGCGCGACGGCCGCGAGGTGACCGTGGACACGGCGGACCTCCACGTCGGCGACCGCTTCCTGGTCCGGCCGGGCGAGAAGATCGCCACGGACGGCACCGTGGTCGAGGGCTCCTCGGCGGTGGACGCGTCCATGCTCACCGGCGAGTCCGTCCCCGTGGAGGTCTCCACCGGCGACACGGTGACCGGCGCGACGCTCAACGCGGGCGGCCGTCTCGTGGTCGAGGCGACCCGCGTCGGCGCGGACACCCAGCTGGCCCGGATGGCGAAACTGGTCGAGGACGCGCAGAACGGCAAGGCGGCGGCGCAGCGCCTGGCGGACCGGATCTCGGCGGTGTTCGTCCCCGTGGTCATCGCGCTCGCGCTCGGCACCCTGGGCTTCTGGCTGGCGGACGGCGCGGGGCTCACGGCCGCGTTCACGGCGGCGGTGGCGGTCCTGATCATCGCCTGCCCGTGCGCCCTGGGCCTCGCCACACCGACCGCGCTGATGGTCGGCACAGGGCGC
>NZ_JBMNDO010000244.1:0-2488 GCF_052542855.1 Streptomyces sp. SAS_281 | reverse complement strand
TGTGCTGCCCCATGGCCCCCTGGTACTGAAGCTGGAACTTCCAGCCGTCCTCGGCCGACGGGCTGCGCTTCTTCAGCCGCAGGAGCCCGCGGTACTTCATCGACACCGCGTTGTTGCTGAACGCCGTGGTCGCCACCCGCCGGATGCGCCGCGAGAACGCCCGCTGACACAGCAACTGCGCCTCCACGCTCGTGGCCGCTAGCACGATCAGCTTCGACAACCTCGGGTAGTCGGTCGGCGCGACCGCGAAATCGGAGAGCACGTACACCTCGTCCGGCGTGAACGTGCTCGGAGCCATCGCGAACACCCCGAGCACCCGCCCGCCGCCGTCCTTCACCGCAACGGCCAGGTTCGCCGCACCCGGAGCAATCCGAGGGTTGAGGTACCGGGAGCGCAGCGCGTTGAACTGCCCCGGCTTCAGCAGCGACAGCCGCAGCGGGCCGACCAGTTCGTCACCCTGGCGCAGGCGGGGAGCCTTCACCGGCTCGATCGGCTGACGCGGGGCCACGATCCTCGTCCGGGCCTCGCTGGCGTACACGTAGAAGGGAGCGGCGCGCGGCGTCGCCTTGATCACCCCACGCAGGTACTGGTCCAGCTCGGGCACGTGGTGGTTGGAGGCCGTCAGCCAGTACGGCCGGTCCGTGATCGCGCCGAGCACGCTCACCACGTCGTCATCGGACAGCGGCTCGTACTGGGGCGCGTCCCAGGTGAAGTGAGCTTCCAACGGCTCGTACAGCTTCTCGTAGCCGCCGCCGTAGAAGGGAGGGAAGGAGCACACCGGAGCGTCACCAGGGACCTTCTGGAGCCAGGAGCGCACGTCCTCGACCTGGTACGAGGCCAGTTCGATGTCCGAGCCTGACAGCCGCTCGACCGTCTCCGCGTGCTTGGCCTTCCACTGCTCCCGGTAGGAGCGCACCACCCGTTCGTGCCACAGCCCTTCGCGGCCGACGCTGGCCAGGAACCGGGTGCCGAGCATCATCGCCGCGACCGTGCCGACGCCGTCGTCCAAGGAGTCTGCGAGCCAGCCGAGTTCGTCCCGGCTCTCCTCGCGGAGCTGGATGCCGACCGGCTGCCGGGTGAGCCACCGGCCGACCGCGCTGGTGTAGATGGACACGTCGGAGGAGTGGAGGGCGAAGCCCATGCCCGCGATGCTGCGCTCGATGGTGAAGTTGCCGCAGCACGGGACGTACACCTCCGAGCCGCTCGGCCACTGGCTGGCGGTCTCGCGCACGATGGAGCGCATGGGGCCCGGGATGGTGCCCTGGAACATCCGTCCTCCTAAACGGCAACGCCCGGCCTCGGCGGGATGCCGGGCCGGGCGCTGCGCTGACATGACACAAGGAGCGCAGAGCCCTTTGAAATCATGTCACCTATCTTCTTGGTGCGGTTCCGACGCTCAGATCAAGGTGCCCTGCTGGAAGTGGTCGCCTTCCCCCGGGGACAGTTCCCGCACCTCGTCCCCGGTGCGGTCCTTCCACCAGGAGGCGAACGCCGTGCGGTGACACCACAGGTTCGGCTTGGTCAGATCCTCGAAGCAGAGCAGCACGAGACGGTGATCACGCTCGGCGTCCGCGATCTGCTGGAGCCGCGCCGCGATTCGCTCGGGGCCGAGCTGGTCGAGGTCGGCCCGGTACGCCGCGGTGAACTCGGGCTCCGGCGCGGAGAGGTAGTCCCGACGTGGGGCGAGCTCCCGCACCGAGTGGGTGAGGGAGTAGGGGAGTTTGAAGCGGACACCGCCCAGGGTGATGCGTACCGGTACCCCTTGCGGGGGCTGGAACGCCTGGATGCGGTTGGTGAACAGGGTTATCACGCAGCTGTTCCTTTCGTGCTGCTTGGCCGCCGGGCGCGCACGTCGGCGCCGCCGGCGTGCCTGGGTTCCTTCGGTGCCGCCCGCTCGGGCTCTCGTGAACCTGAGCGGCACCGGGAGTGCAGGGAGACCTTCCGCCCTGCACCCCCGGCATGGTCCGCCGGAGGGGATGCAGGTCCCTGCACCCCCTCTGACCCCGACCTACCCCATGTCTTCCGAGTAGGTGAAGGAGGTCCGGGCTGCCAGCTGGATGACGATGTCGAATTCCACCGGGCCGTCCGCGAGGTCGGCCGTGAGGCGGAGGACCCTGTTGGTCTCGTTGGCGAAAGCCGAGGCTGTGGTCTCGTCGACTTCAACGACCACTTCCGAAGCCGGTCCGGGCATGCGGTCACGCGACTCCACCAGGAGGAAGGAGAGGTAGCCCGCCATCTCCCGGAGCGCGGGGCTGGCCGACCTGCTCCCCCAGTCCACGAACTCCGACCTGACCTGATCGATTCCAACAGAATCCAGTTTTACCTTTTCCGCCATTTTCCCATTTCCAATCCTTAGGGGGTTTTCCCTTTCCCGTACTTATATCTTATGGGAATTGCCGAGCGGAGAACATATTCACCGGGAATTGATTTCCTTTAATTCCGCAATTCCGACGCTCCGAGCACAGTGGGCGCGCCCCGTATGCCGGGG
>NZ_JBMNDO010000243.1:0-2497 GCF_052542855.1 Streptomyces sp. SAS_281 | reverse complement strand
TCCATCTCCGCCAACCCGGCACGGCTCCTCCCCCTGCGCCGTGCTCCCATTGGCCAGCATCGCCGAGTCGCGCCGTTCCGCGCCGAACTGCGCCGAAGCGCGCCGGATGTGGTTTACTTGCCATGCTGCGACTGAAGGAGGTGTGCGGCTTGGCGACAGATGCCCAGCTGCCCGACTGGGCCAACGAGAAGATGCCGACCAAGGTCCGAGTCGCCTTGTGGCTTGCGACCCAGGTGGGGGAAGGGAACGTCTTCAGTAAGGATCAACTGAGGACGGCGTTTCCTGCTGCCGCGCAGATCGACCGCCGAGTGCGGGAGCTTCGTAACCACGACTGGGTGATCGCGACCAGTCGTGACGACGTGAGCCTGGCGCCGCATGAGATGCGATTTGTTCGGGCGGGGGCGCTGATCTGGGAACCGGGGGTGCGTGCGGAGCTTCGAGAGCAGTCGCGCGCGCTGGCCCCGCTGCGTACGGCCGATCCTGAGCACTACTTCGAGACTCGAGCCCTGACGACTATCCGGCAAGCGACGGACCCCGAGGCGGTTTGGGAGCGGCTGCAGGAACTCTCCCGGGATGAGAAGTCGATCATCCTGGCCTGGATCGCCATGGGTCGGCGACCTAGTTCCCCAGTGGAACTCGCATGGCGCGCTTACCGAAGCCTGCCCGAGGCGCGGCGTCGAGAAATGGCCGCGAGGCTTGGTGAACTCGTCAGCTCCGAGCTGCACGACGAATCGCTTGCACCTGATGAACGCAGCGTTGAGCGCTGACCCACATACTTCCGCCGGATCCCGTGTCACCTTCCACAGATCTCCGGGGTCCGGCGGATGGTCCAACCCATCTGAACGAGGAGAAGAACCATGTCCAGTATGCGTGTCCCGGTGGTCGGAAGCGAGCGGCCGCCCAGGTTCGAGATGTTCGTCGCGGCCGTCGCCGTCGGTTACGCGGCGGGATACACCACCGGCATCGGCAGCGAGGCCCAGCAGGTGCTCGGATCCGTGACGGTCACGGCGATCGCGTGGCTCTGGGACAAGTGGCGCCGCTGATCACCAGCATGGTCGGCCGCTGATCTCCGGCCGACTCCTTACGGCCGGCCCCGCGAACTTCGGGGCCGGCTACCAGACTTCGAGCCCATATGCGCCCTGTTGAGTGTCAGTGGTCGTTCCTATGGTGGAGGAATGGCTAATGGGGTGTGGCACACCGGATATGGCATAGAGATCAATCTGTCCCTGCCCGACCTCGGTCACCCGGACCGTCCCGATCTGCTCCAAGAGATCACCGCCCGCGTCGCCGAACGCGATCCGCAGTTGCTCGAGTGCCTGGCGCACCACGACAAGCGGGAGTGCCAGTCGGAGTCGGGCGGTAAATCGCCCTGGATGTTCATCCGTCGAGGGCGCGTGGGTGGCCGACGGCCGCTCGTCGCCTCGCACCTGCCGATCACGCACAAGGCGACGCCGGCGGAGAGCGCACAGCACAAGGCCACCAAGGAGCGGATCGTCGAGACCGCCGGGCGGTATGGCCTGGACGCCGAGGCTGAGGTTCCCATCGGCAACCGGCGCAGCATTTCGGACGCCGTAGTCGTCGGACCCGGCGGCACGCGGATCGGCTGGGAGATCCAGTACCACCACCTCAGTCCCAGCAGCGTGCACCGGCGCTCGGTCAACGCCGTGGAGCACGGCATCACTCCCCTCTGGGTAGCGAAGGACCGGACGGCCTCCCTGATCGACCGCGCTCCGTGGGCGCGGGTCGACGACATGCCGTGGAAGGACATCGCCGATGGCAAGGAGATGGTGATCCGCGGTGGGTACCGGCACCTCGAAGTCTGGAAGTGCGTACCAAGCAGCGAACGCCACTGCCTCATCAGTGAGGGTGCCGGCCACTGTGGCGCGATTCACGCGGACTGGTTCGTGCCCGCACTGTGCCTCCCGGAGAAGAAGCCGGTCTTCATCGAGGACTTAGTCCTGCAGAGCGCCACTGGTGAGAGCGTCCCGGTCTACGTGCCCAACCGAGGAATCGGCCGTGCCGGTCGGCACATGTGGGTCTCGGCCGACGACTGCGCGCTGTGGCAGGAGCTCATCGGCGAGAAGACGCCTCTCCCGGCGTCCCCGGCCGAAGAGGAGGACGACGTGATCACCTTCGCCGAGCAGGAAATCGGCCGCGCCTGCCGAGCAGGGGAGGAGGGCTGGTTCGTCAGCGACGGCCGGCCCATCCGTGACCTTGACCAGCCGACCGGTGGCTTCACGCTTCCCCGCATGCCGGTTCGGCGCTCCTGCGACCCGTTGCGGATCACCACCGTGGAACGCGCCGCCGCCTCTGCCGCACTGGGATGCCCGCCGTGGGAGCTCGGGCTGTGCGCCGGCTGCGGCCAGATGATGCGGCGCTACGGGCTGAACGCCGCCATGTACTGCAACGTGTGCCGGTCCGTCCTCAACGGGCGATAGCCGGGAACTGCAACCAAAACTGCAACCACCAACGTCGAAGGGGCCCCCCGCAAGCGGTG
>NZ_JBMNDO010000242.1:0-2602 GCF_052542855.1 Streptomyces sp. SAS_281 | reverse complement strand
CCCCCCCCCCCCCCCCCCCCCCCCCCCCCCCCCCCCCCCCCCCCCCCCCCCCCCCCCCCCCCCCCCCCCCCCCCCCCCCCCCCCCCCCCCCCCCCCCCGACAGGGGGCCACGGGCGGCGGCCCGGGTTCAGCGGGCCGCCGCCGGTGGGTCAGCGGCGGTGGCCGTGGTGGTGGCCGTGGTGGTGGCGTCCCCAGGACTCGGAGTCGACCTTGTGGCCGCGCGCGTCGCGCAGGGTGGCGGTGTCGCTGTCGTCCCAGACGTAGTGGCGCCGGTCCTGGTAGACGTCGTGGCGGGTGTCGCGGCCGACGCCGGTGTGGACGCGCACCGAGGAGCGGCCGGGCAGGCGCAGGTCGAACTCGTACGTGCGGTGGCTCTCGTCGCTGAGCGTCCAGCCGCGCAGGTTCACCGCGTGCCGCCCGGTGTTGGTGACGGTGACCCACTCGCCGTTCAGGCTCCGGTTCGAGCCGTTGTCGCGGCCGGGGCTGTCGTACTGGATCTTGCCCAGGACGACGGTCGGACGCGGGGCGTGGTGGCCCCGGCCGTGGTCGTGGCCGTCGGCGGCCGCGGGGAGGGCGGCGGCGGCGACCAGTGCGCCGGAAGCGAGGACGGCGGCGGTGATCCGTCGTGCGGAACGGGACATGAAGACCCCTCAGGTGCAGGCCCGGACCGGTCGGGTCCGGGCGGTTCTCCGTTCCCGGCGTCGTGCCGGGAGCCACACCTTGGACCCGTCGGCTGCCGTGCGGGAACCTCATCGGGGCGTGTTACGAAGTGCGGATATTTCCGTCACACACGGCTGTAGTCGGCATGGAGGGAAAGCTGCGGGTACCTGTCAATTCCTGTCCGCTGCAACCAGCCGTACGACGCCTGGTTGACGGGGTCGACCGTGCGGGCGACCCGGCCGGATGGCCCGTCGGCGACCCTGCGCGCCGGACCTGGGCGTTCGTAACAAACAGACCGCGCGCGCTGCTGAACGCACGTTCCGTTACCGGCGGAACGGTCGCACGGGCATTCGCACGAACAGCGGCCGGGTCCTGCCGCAGGGGCCGCACGGGAAGGAGAGGGCGCACCTAGTTCTTGACCGGTGCATGACGGTGCCGTACGGTCACGGCAGTTCGCATACAAGAACTCGGTTCATCATGTGGAACGGTCATGGCGCCGTTCCACACGGTCGAGGGATCACCTTACCACCGCACCGAACCACTCATTGGTGCCCGCGGAGGACGCCGCGGGCGGTGAAAGGAACACCCAGTGCGTACCAGAAATCAGCATGCCAGACGGCGGGGCGGCCGGACAGCCGCGTCGTTCGTCGCCCTCTCCTCACTGCTCCTCGCCGGTGTCACGGCGCTGGTCGCGACCGGTTCCGCGGCGGCCGCGCCCGCGACCGGCGCGTACAGCCTGTCGAACGCGGCGAGCGGGCTGTGCCTTGAGGTTCCCGGCTCGGGCACCTCCGACGGCACCCAGCTCGCCCAGCGCGGCTGCACCGGGGCCGCCAACCAGACATGGCAGCTCAAGACCTCCGGCAGCGGCTACACACTGACCGCCGCGCACAGCGGCAAGTGCGCCGGGGTGCGGGGCGCCTCCACCAGCGCGGGCAAGGCCGTCGAGCAGCAGAGCTGCACCGGCGGGGCCGGCCAGGTGTGGACGCTCTCACCGGTGAGCGGCGACACCTACCGCGTAGTCAACGCCAACGGCGGCAAGTGCCTCAACGTGAAGGACAGCTCCACCGCGGCCGGTGCCCTGGTCCAGCAGAACTCGTGCGACTCGGTGACCAGCAAGAGCTGGACCTTCACCGCGGCGGGTTCGACGCCGACGGACCCGACCGACCCCACGGACCCGCCGACCGATCCGCCGACCGACCCCGGGACCCGCCCCGCGTGGCCGTCGGCCAACGGCAGCCAGCCCCTGACCTCGACGATGAAGGTGTCCGGCAGCTACGACGGCGGCATGAAGCGCTTCTACGGAAGCGGCGACCTGGGCAGCGACGGCCAGGACGAGGACCAGCCCGCGCTGATCGAGCTGGCCGACGGAGCCACCCTGCAGAACGTCATCCTGGGCTCCCCGGCGGCCGACGGTGTGCACTGCGCGGGCGCCTGCACGCTGAAGAACGTCTGGTGGGAGGACGTGGGTGAGGACGCCGCGACCTTCCTCGGCGGTTCCTCCTCGCTGGTCCGCACGGTCGACGGCGGCGGCGCGCGCGGCGCCGACGACAAGGTCTTCCAGCACAACGGCGGCGGCACGCTGGTCATCAAGAACTTCCAGGTCGAGGACTTCGGCAAGCTCTACCGCTCCTGCGGCAACTGCAAGACCCAGTACGGCAGGCACGTCCAGGTGCAGAACGTATGGGTCACCGCGCCGGGCGACACCCTGGTCGGCATCAACACCAACTACGGTGACACGGCACGCTTCTCGGGCGTCACGATCTACGACGACGCCGGCCACGACATCGACATCTGCACGAAGTACAAGGGCGTGACCAGCGGCGAACCGTCCAAGACGGGCACCGGCGCGGACATCACGAACTGCCTCTACAGCGCTTCGGACATCACGTACGCGGACT
The DNA here is from genome assembly GCF_052542855.1 of Streptomyces sp. SAS_281. Classification (NCBI taxonomy): domain Bacteria; kingdom Bacillati; phylum Actinomycetota; class Actinomycetes; order Kitasatosporales; family Streptomycetaceae; genus Streptomyces; species Streptomyces sp. SAS_281. Next base: position 44 of record NZ_JBMNDO010000242.1, on the reverse strand, counting down.
GACCGCGACCGGCCCGGGGCCCGCCCCCCTCCCCGGGGGCGGGC
>NZ_JBMNDO010000241.1:0-2643 GCF_052542855.1 Streptomyces sp. SAS_281 | reverse complement strand
CGGGGGCGGCCGGTGGCCCCCCCCGCGCCAGGCCCTAGCGGCCGGCCAGCAGGGTGAGGGTGTCGATCACCCGGTTGGAGAAGCCCCACTCGTTGTCGTACCAGGCGGACACCTTGATGTGGCGTCCGTCGACCCGGGTGAGCTCCGAGTCGAAGATGGAGGACGCCGGGTTGCCGGTGATGTCGGCCGACACGAGCGGGTCCTCGGAGTACTCGAGTACGCCCGCGAGGGGGCCCTCGGCCGCCGCCCGGTACGCGTCGAGCACCTGATCGCGGGTCACGTCCCGCGCCACGGTGGTGTTCAGCTCCACGATCGACCCGACCGGGACCGGAACCCGGATGGAGTCGCCCGACAGCTTGCCGTCGAGCCGGGGCAGCACGAGCCCGATCGCCTTCGCGGCGCCGGTCGTGGTCGGCACGATGTTGACGCCGGCGGCGCGGGCGCGGCGGGCGTCGCGGTGCGGACCGTCCTGGAGGTTCTGCTCCTGGGTGTAGGCGTGCACGGTCGTCATGAAGCCGTGCTCGATGCCGGCGAGGTCGTCCAGCACCTTGGCCAGCGGCGCGAGCGCGTTGGTCGTGCAGGAGGCGTTCGACACGACCGTGTGCAGCTCGGGGTCGTACGCGTCGCTGTTGACGCCGTACGCGAGCGTCACGTCCGCCCCGTCCGAGGGCGCGGCGACCAGCACCCGCTTCGCTCCGGCGTCCAGATGGGCGCGTGCGGCCTTCGCCGAGGTGAAGCGGCCGGTGGCCTCCACGGCGATGTCGACGCCCAGCTCCGCCCAGGGCAGCCGCGCGGGCTCCCGCTCGGCGAGCACCCTGATGCGGCGGCCGTCCACGACGAGGGTGTCCCCGTCCACGGCGACCGGGCGGCCCAGCCGGCCCGCGGTGGTGTCGAACGCCAGCAGCCGGGCGAGGGTGGCGGGCTCCGAGAGGTCGTTGACGGCGACCAGGTCGAGGTCGCTGTCGCGTTCGAGCAGCGCGCGCAGGACGTTGCGTCCGATGCGGCCGAATCCGTTGATGGCGATGCGAGTCACGTGAGATGTCCCTTCTCTCTTCGCCTTCAACGATCGCGCGCGCCGCGCGCCCCGGACAGCGGCGTGATCGCCACGGTCCGCAAGGATCCCGCCAGCCGGCCCCGGGCGACGGTATGCCCTATTCGCCCTGGGCGAAGGTGCGCCGGTACTCGCTCGGGGTGGTGCCCAGGATGCGCTGGAAGTGCAGCCGCAGATTCGCGCCGGTCCCGAGCCCCACGTCGGCGGCGATCTGCTCGACGGCCCGCTCCGAGCGTTCGAGGAGTTCGCGGGCCATGTCGACACGGGCCCGCATCACCCACTGCATCGGGGTGTATCCGGTGTCCTCGGCGAACCGCCGCGAGAACGTGCGGGGCGAGACCGCCGCGTGCCGGGCCAGCGCGTCGAGCGTGAGCGGTTCGCCGAGCCGGTGCAGCGCCCACTCACGGGTGGCCGCGAACCGCTCGCCCAGCGGCTCGGGCACGCTGCGCGGCACGTACTGCGCCTGCCCGCCGCTGCGGTACGGGGCCGCGACGAGCCGCCGGGCCGCGTGGTTGGACGCGGCGACGCCCAGGTCGCCGCGCAGCACGTGCAGGCACAGGTCGATCCCGGACGCGGCACCGGCCGAGGTGAGGACGCTGCCCTCGTCGACGAACAGCACGTTCTCGTCCACCCGGATCAGCGGGTACTTCGCGGCGAGCGCCCGCGTGTAGTGCCAGTGCGTGGTCGCCCGGCGCCCGTCGAGCAGCCCGGTCGAGGCGAGCGCGAAGGCCCCGGTCGAGATGGCGGCGAGCCGCGCCCCCCGTTCGTGCGCGGCGACCAGGGCGTCAATGACGGCCCGGGGCGGATCCTCCCGGTCCGGCTGCCGGTACCCGGGTACGAAGACGATGTCCGCCCAGGCCAGCGCGGCGAGCCCGTGCGTGACGTGGTACGCGAGCCCGTCGCCCCCGGTCACCAGCCCCGGGGCCGCCCCGCACACCCGTACCTCGTACGGCATGCTCGCCCGGGTCGTGAAAACCTGGGCCGGGATGCCCACGTCGAGCGGCTTCGCGCCGTCGAGCACGAGGACGGCGACGCGGTGCAGTCGGTCCATCAGTCGAGGCAGAACTCGTTGCCCTCGACGTCCTGCATGTTGAGGCAGGACTCGTTCTCCTCGTCGGCCGGCAGTAGCCGCCCGCGCACCGCGCCGAGCGGCAGGAGCCGCGCGCACTCGGCCTCGAGCACGGCAAGCCGCTCCTCGCCCTTGAGCCCGGTGCCCACCCGGACATCGAGGTGCACCCGGTTCTTGGCGACCTTGCCCTCGGGAACCTTCTGGAAGTACATCCGCGGACCGGCCCCGGTCGGGTCGGAGGCCGCGAACCACGTGTTCCGTTCCTCGGCCGGCAGCGAGGCGTTGTACGCGTCCCAGGAGCCGGACCCCTCCGGCGGCTCCGGCGGGACATATCCCAGCACCGCGCACCAGAAGCGCCCCACGCGCTCGGGGTCCGCGCAGTCGAAGGTCACCTGGAAGTGCTTGATCGTCGCCATGGGATCACCCTAGGTGTATTGATCACGAGCGTTGTTGACACTCGGCAGGTCTTGAACATGGCGAAGACCTCCGATGTGGTGGAGCTGTCTAGGAACACACCACACGG
>NZ_JBMNDO010000240.1:0-2893 GCF_052542855.1 Streptomyces sp. SAS_281 | reverse complement strand
CCCCCCCCCCCCCCCCCCCCCCCCCCCCCCCCCCCCCCCCCCCCCCCCCCCCCCCCCCCCCCCCCCCCCCCCCCCCCCCCCCCCCCCCCCCCCCCCGCGACCGGGTCCGCCCCCGTCGCCGCCGAAGCCGCGAGCGCCGCCGCCCCGAGAGCCACCAGCTCGCCGGAGCCCGGCACGATCACCGGCCGCCCGGACAGCCGCCGTACGGTCTCCACCCACACGCGCCCCTGCGCGCCCCCGCCGATCAGGCGCAGCGGCCGGCCCGCCACCTCGGGGTCCGCCGGATCGAGACCGCAGGCCCGCGACAGCTCGTCGAGCGCCCGCAGCACGGTCACCACCGCGCCCTCGTAGGCGGCGCCGAGCAGTTGCTGCGGGGTCGTGTCGTGCCGCAGTCCGGTGAGCAGACCGGCCGCCGTGGGCAGGTCAGGGGTGCGCTCGCCGTCCAGGTAGGGCAGCAGGACCGCCTCGCCGCCGGGCGCCGCGTCATTGCGGTCCAGGCCGAGCAGCGCCGCCACCTTGTCCACGGCGAGCGTGCAGTTGAGGGTGCAGGCCAGCGGCAGGTACGTACCGTCCGCCGCCGCGAACCCGGAGAGCGCGGCCGACGCGGGCCTGGTCCGGGACGCCGCGAAGACCGTGCCCGAGGTGCCCAGGCTCAGCACCGGGTGGTCCAGGAGTCCGCCGCCGCCCAGGCCGAGCCCGACGGCGGCGCTCATGTTGTCCCCGGTGCCCGCCGCGACGGCGATGCCGGCGGGCAGGCCCAGCGCTTCGGCGGCGGCGTCCGTCAGCGAACCGATCCGGGCCCCGCCGCTCGGCGCCACCTCGGGGAGCAGCGCCGGGTCGAGGCCGATGAGCGCGAGGAGTTCGGGGTCGTAGGCGCCGGTCGCGGTGGAGTACCAGCAGGTGCCCGAGGCGTCGCCCGGGTCGGTGACGGCCCGCCCGGACAGCCGCTCGGTGAGGAAGTCGTGGGGCAGGCGCACCGCGGCGGCGGCCTCGGCGGTCTCCGGTTCGTTCTCCCGCAGCCACTGCCACTTCGACGCGGTCATCGCGGCCACCGGGACGGAGCCGGTGCGCGCGGTCCAGGCGTCCGGTCCGCCGAGCGCGGCGGTGAGGGCGGCGGCCTGCGGGGCGGACCGGGTGTCGTTCCACAGCAGGGCAGGGCGCAGCGGGCGGCCCTCGGCGTCCAGGACGACCAGGCCGTGCTGCTGGCCGGCGACCGCGATGCCCACCACGTCCGTCGCGGCGATCCCGGACTCCTTCAGCCCGGCGGCGACCGCGTCGCGCAGGGCCTGCCACCAGACCTCGGGGTCGCTCTCGCGCGCACCGCCCTCGCCGGTGACCACGTGCGGGGCGCGGCCGACGGCGAGCAGCCGGCCGGTGGCGGTGTCGGTGAACGCCGCCTTGGTGGACTGGGTGGAGCTGTCCACACCGATGACGACGGTATGCGGCGGCATGGCTGACCTCATTCGCTGATGTATTTGATCGTACGCAAAACAAATTACGTGATCGAACCCGTTCGGAACAGGCCCGGTTCCAGGTTCGCGGCAGCGGCTCACAGACCTCTCCGCTCCGGGGGCTTTACGTCGCGCGGGCTTCCCGTGCATGATTAGTCATGACAGTGAACAAATTGAGGTTCGGCGCCCGATCGGCTGCGGACCCACGGCCCCGAAGGCGGCACCACCATGACGGAACGCTTCACACCGACCCCCGAGGACAAGTTCACCTTCGGTCTGTGGACCGTGGGCTGGCAGGGCCGCGACCCCTTCGGTGACGCGACGCGCACCGCGATCGACCCGGTCGACTCCGTCCAGCGCCTGGCCGAGCTGGGCGCGTACGGCGTGACCTTCCACGACGACGACCTGATCCCCTTCGGCTCCTCGGACACCGAGCGCGAGGGCATCGTCAAGCGATTCCGCCAGGCGCTCGACGCGGCCGGCCTCGTCGTCCCGATGGCCACGACGAACCTCTTCACGCACCCCGTCTTCAAGGACGGCGCCTTCACCGCCAACGACCGGGACGTCCGGCGCTACGCCCTGCGCAAGACCATGCGCAACATCGACCTGGCCGTCGAGCTGGGCGCCACCACCTACGTCGCCTGGGGCGGCCGGGAGGGCTCCGAGTCCGGCGCCGCCAAGGACATCCGCGTCGCGCTCGACCGCATGAAGGAAGCCTTCGACCTCCTGGGCGACTACGTCACCGAGCAGGGTTACGACCTCAAGTTCGCCATCGAGCCCAAGCCGAACGAGCCGCGCGGCGACATCCTCCTCCCCACCATCGGCCACGCCCTCGCCTTCATCGAGCGCCTGGAGCGCCCCGAGATGGTCGGCGTCAACCCGGAGGTCGGGCACGAGCAGATGGCCGGGCTGAACTTCCCGCACGGCATCGCCCAGGCCCTGTGGGCGGGCAAGCTCTTCCACATCGACCTCAACGGCCAGTCCGGCATCAAGTACGACCAGGACCTCCGCTTCGGCGCCGGCGACCTGCGCCAGGCGTTCTGGCTGGTCGACCTCCTGGAGAACTCCGACTACGCCGGCCCGCGCCACTTCGACTTCAAGCCGCCGCGCACCGAGGACTACGACGGTGTCTGGGCCTCCGCCGCCGGCTGCATGCGCAACTACCTCATCCTCAAGGAGCGCGCCGCCGCCTTCCGCGCCGACCCGGCCGTCCAGGACGCCCTGCGCGCCTCGCGCCTGGACGAGCTGGCCCAGCGCACCGCCGAGGACGGCGTGGCCGGCCTGCTCGCCGACCGCTCCGCGTTCGAGGAGTTCGACGTGGACGCGGCGGCCGAGCGCGGCATGGCGTTCGAGGCCCTGGACCAGCTGGCGATGGACCACCTGCTCGGCGTCCGCTGATACGACGGGTAAAGGGAGAGGGGGGCGGACGCGCTACGCGTCCG
>NZ_JBMNDO010000023.1:0-81483 GCF_052542855.1 Streptomyces sp. SAS_281 | reverse complement strand
ACTCCGACGGCGTACAGCCGTGGAGCGGGAGCCCCGGTCCGTTTCCGTGTGCGCCCCGCCTCAGCCGGCCGCGGCGGGCTCCACCTGCTCGGCCGCCGGCTCCGGCACCGGCGCGACGGCCACCGGCCGCTCCCGCAGCGACAGCAGTACGCGGACGACCCCGATCCACACCAGGCACGAGCCGAACATGTGCAGCCCGACCAGGATCTCCGGGGTGTCGGTGAAGTACTGCACATAGCCGATGACGCCCTGGCCCAGCAGGATCAGGAACAGCTCACGCGTCCGGTGCATCGGCCCGACCGGCGCGTCCACGGCCTTCAGGACGAACCAGAGCGCGACGGTCAGCGCCACCACGACCCAGGCCAGGTCCGCGTGCAGCTGGGCGACCATCTTCCAGTCGACCGGGATGCGGTGCACGTCGCTGGAGTCACCCGCGTGCCGCCCGGCGCCCGTGACCACCGTGCCCACGGCGACCAGGAGCCCCGCCGCGACCGCCAGCAGCCAGGCCAGCTGTGCGACCGCCTTGCCGACCAGCGGGCGCGGCGCCTCGTCGCCCTCCCGGATCCGCTGCCAGGTCATGAGGGCGACCGTGAGCAGCGCGGTGGACAGCAGGAAGTGCGCCGCCACGGTGTACGGGTTGAGGCCGACGAGCACGACGATGCCGCCGAGCACCGCGTTGCCCATCACGATCCAGAACTGGACCCAGCCGAGCCGGGTGACGCCGCGCCGCCAGGGCTTCGCGGAGCGGGCGGCGATGATCGCCCAGCCGACGGCCGCGCACAGCACGTACGTGAGCATGCGGTTGCCGAACTCGATGGCGCCGTGGAAGCCCATCGCGCTCGTCGCCGTCAGGCTCTCGTCGGTGCACTTCGGCCAGGTCGGGCAGCCGAGGCCGGAGCCGGTGAGCCGGACGGCGCCGCCGGTCACGACGATGAGGACGGCCATCACGATGGCGGACATGGCCGCGCGGCGCACCGTCCTGGGCTCGGGCGTCCAGCGCTCGGCGATGTACAGCAGCGGGTTGCGCAGGGCTTGAGCGACTTCGGCTCGGGTCAGCTTGGGCACGCGCACCATGGTAGGACGCCGCTTGTGCAAGCTTTCACGAGGGGGACGAGTTACGCGTAACGGCGACGGAACGCGTCCGCGGGCTCACTCCCAGCGGAAGAACCGGGCCGCCGCTCCGAGCCCCAGCACCGTCCAGACCGCCAGGATGCCCAGGTCGCCCCACGGCATCCCGGCGCCGTGCTGGAGGACGTCCCGCAGCCCGTCCGAGAGGGCCGCGATCGGCAGCAGGCCCAGCACCGACTGCGCCGCGTCCGGGAACTTCTCCAGCGGCACGATCACCCCGCCGCCCACCAGGAGGAGCAGGAAGACCAGGTTGGCCGCGGCGAGCGTCGCCTCCGCCTTCAGCGTCCCGGCCATCAGCAGCCCGAGCCCCGAGAAGGCGGCGGTCCCGAGCACCAGGAGCAGCAGCACCGCGAGCGGGTTGCCGTGCGGCGACCAGCCGAGCGCGAAGGCGATCACCGTCAGCAGGACCACCTGAAGGACTTCGGTGACCAGCACGGACAGGGTCTTCGCGGTCATCAGCCCCCAGCGGGGCAGCGGTGAGGCGCCGAGCCGCTTGAGCACCCCGTAGCGCCGCTCGAAGCCGGTGGCGATGGCCTGGCCGGTGAAGGCGGTCGACATCACGGCCAGTGCCAGCACGCCGGGCGTCAGGAAGTCGACCGGCTCGCCCGCGCCGGTGTCCACGATGTCCACGGAGCTGAAGAGCACCAGCAGCAGCGTCGGGATGACCACGGTCAGCAGCAGCTGCTCGCCGTTGCGCAGCAGCATCCGGGTCTCCAGCGCGGTCTGCGCGGCGATCATGCGCGGCAGCGGGGCGGCGCCCGGCCGGGGGGTGTACGTACCGGCGCTCATGCGCGCAGCTCCTTGCCGGTCAGTTCGAGGAAGACGTCCTCCAGGGTGTGGCGCTCGACGGAGATGCCGGAGGGCATCACGCCGTGCTGCGCGCACCAGGAGGTGACGGTGGCCAGCAGCTGGGGGTCGATGTCGCCGGTGATGCGGTACGCGCCGGAGCTCAGCTCGTCCGCCTGCGTGCCGTCGGGCAGCGCCTTGAGCAGCGAGCCGAGGTCGAGCCCGGGGCGGCCGGTGAAGCGCAGGGTGTTCTCGGCGCCGCCCCGGCACAGGGCCTCGGGGGAGCCGTGGGCGACGATCCGGCCGGCGTCGATGACGGCGACCTCGTCGGCCAGCTCCTCCGCCTCGTCCATGAAGTGGGTGGTGAGCACCAGGCTCACCCCGTCGGCGCGCAGCTCCCGGACCAGGTCCCAGGTGGAGCGGCGGGCCTGCGGGTCGAGCCCCGCGGTCGGCTCGTCCAGGAAGACCAGCTCGGGCCGGCCGACGACCGCCATGGCCAGCGCGAGCCGCTGCTGCTGGCCGCCGGAGAGCCTGCGGTAGGAGGTCCGTCCGCAGGAGCCGAGGCCGAGCCGTTCGATCAGGGCGTCGACGTCGAGCGGATGGGCGTGCAGCTTGGCCATGTGGCGGAGCATCTCGTCGGCGCGGGCCCCGGAGTAGATGCCGCCCGACTGGAGCATCACGCCGATCCGGGGGCGCAGCCGCGCGGCGTCGGCGACGGGGTCGAGGCCGAGGACCCGGACGGTCCCGCCGTCGGGGCGGCGGTAGCCCTCGCAGGTCTCGATGGTGGTGGTCTTGCCGGCGCCGTTGGGGCCGAGCACGGCGGTGACCGCGCCGGCCGGGATCTCCAGATCGAGGCCGTCCACCGCGGTCTTGTCGCCGTACCGCTTCACCAGGCCGCTGATCCGGACGGCCGGGCGGGGCTCGCTGTTCATGGCGAATGAGTCTAGGCAGCTGTCCGCCGGTCCCCGGCCCCGGGGCTCGATTAGGTGACCCTAAGTGATGGAGAGCACCGTTGATCGTTTCGGACCGTGGTTGTCACGGCCGGAGGAATTACGCAACAATGGCGTTGTGAAATACGCGGGCGAGGCTCCTCAGGAGGAACTCGCGACCGGTGAGCGCTCGACGCGCAACCGTGTCGCGCGGTCCATCCTGGACCACGGCCCGTCCACCGTCGCGGAGCTGGCGAAGCGCCTGGGGCTCACCCAGGCCGCCGTCCGCCGCCATCTCGACGCGCTCGCCTGCGACGGCGTGGTCGAGGCCCGCGAGAAGCGGGTGTACGGGGCGCGGACCCGGGGCCGTCCGGCCAAGGTCTTCGCTCTCACCGACTGCGGCCGGGACGCCTTCGACCAGTCCTACGACACGCTCGCCGCGGACGCCCTGCGCTGGATCGCCGAGACCGCGGGCGACGAAGCGGTCATGGCGTTCGCCCGGGCCAGGACCGCCGAGCAGTCGGCGGTCTACCGCGCGGCGATCGAGGCCGCGGACCCCGAGGCCCGTACGGAGGCGCTGGCCAAGGCGCTGTCCGCCGACGGGTACGCTGCTACGGCGCGCAGCGCGCCGGGCCCGCAGCAGGGTGAGCAGCTGTGCCAGCACCACTGCCCGGTCGCGCACGTCGCCGAGCAGTACCCGCAGCTGTGCGAGGCGGAGACGGAGATCTTCTCCAGCCTCCTGGGGACCCATGTGCAGCGTCTGGCCACCATCGCCCACGGCGACGGGGTGTGCACGACGTACATTCCGCGCAGCGGACACCCCACCCCACAGACCACCGATTCAGCATCTGCAAGCACGGCCGGGAGGAACCCCGCATGACGCTCCCCACGGAGACTGCCCACCCTGAGCTCGAGGGCCTGGGCACGTACGAATTCGGCTGGGCCGACTCCGACGCGGCAGGCGCGGCGGCCAAGCGCGGCCTCTCCGAGGCTGTCGTCCGCGACATCTCGGAGAAGAAGAACGAGCCCGAGTGGATGCTGAAGCTGCGGCTCAAGGGCCTCAAGCTGTTCGGCAAGAAGCCGATGCCGAACTGGGGCTCGGACCTGTCGGGCATCGACTTCGACAACATCAAGTACTTCGTCCGCTCGACGGAGAAGCAGGCGGCCTCCTGGGACGACCTGCCCGAGGACATCAAGAACACGTACGACAAGCTCGGCATCCCGGAGGCGGAGAAGCAGCGCCTCGTCGCCGGTGTCGCCGCGCAGTACGAGTCCGAGGTCGTCTACCACCAGATCCGTGAGGACCTGGAGGAGCAGGGTGTCATCTTCGTCGACACCGACACCGCGCTGAAGGAGCACGAGGAGCTCTTCAAGGAGTACTTCGGCACCGTCATCCCGGTCGGCGACAACAAGTTCGCCTCGCTGAACACGGCCGTCTGGTCCGGCGGCTCGTTCATCTACGTGCCCAAGGGTGTCCACGTGGACATCCCGCTCCAGGCGTACTTCCGTATCAACACGGAGAACATGGGCCAGTTCGAGCGGACGCTGATCATCGTCGACGAGGACGCCTACGTCCACTACGTCGAGGGCTGCACGGCCCCGATCTACTCCTCCGACTCGCTGCACTCCGCGGTGGTCGAGATCATCGTGAAGAAGGGCGGCCGCTGCCGCTACACGACGATCCAGAACTGGTCGAACAACGTCTACAACCTGGTCACCAAGCGCGCCGTGGCCTACGAGGGCGCGACCATGGAGTGGGTCGACGGCAACATCGGCTCCAAGGTCACCATGAAGTACCCGGCCGTCTACCTGATGGGCGAGCACGCCAAGGGCGAGACCCTGTCCATCGCCTTCGCGGGCGAGGGCCAGCACCAGGACGCCGGCGCCAAGATGGTCCACATGGCCCCGAACACCTCGTCCAACATCGTCTCCAAGTCGGTGGCGCGAGGCGGCGGCCGCACCTCCTACCGCGGTCTGATCGAGATCGGCGAGGGCGCGCCGGGCGCGAAGTCCAACGTGCTGTGCGACGCGCTGCTCGTGGACACGATCTCCCGGTCCGACACCTACCCGTACGTGGACGTCCGCGAGGACGACGTGTCGATGGGCCACGAGGCGACCGTCTCCAAGGTCTCCGAGGACCAGCTCTTCTACCTGATGAGCCGCGGCATGACGGAGTTCGAGGCCATGGCGATGATCGTGCGCGGCTTCGTCGAGCCGATCGCGAAGGAGCTCCCGATGGAGTACGCCCTGGAGCTCAACCGGCTGATCGAGCTGCAGATGGAGGGTTCGGTCGGCTGATACGCCGCCGAACGCGTCCTGAAGAGTTCTTGACTGAGAAAGCGAGCACTACGACAGCCATGGCTGAGGCTCAGAACATCCCCGCGGGGTCCACCACCGCCGGTTCCATCGCGGTGGCCGCGGAGTCGACCGTCGCCACGCGCATGAGCGCGCCCCCGTCCTTCGACGTCGCGGACTTCCCCGTCCCGCACGGCCGCGAGGAGGAGTGGCGGTTCACCCCGCTGGAGCGGCTGCGCGGTCTGCACGACGGCACCGCCGCCGCCACCGGCAGCGGTGTGAAGGTCGCCATCGAGGCCCCCGCGGGCGTCGTGGTCGAGACCGTCGGCCGCGACGACGCCCGGCTGGGCCGGGCCGGCAAGCCGGTCGACCGGGTGGCCGCCCAGGCGTACACGTCCTTCGAGCAGGCCCACGTCGTCACGGTGCCCAAGGAGGCCGTGCTGACCGAGCCGATCCGGATCGCCGTGCACGGCGAGGGCGGTGTCGCCTACGGCCACCAGGTCGTCGAGCTGGGCGCCTTCGCCGAGGCCGTCGTCGTCATCGACCACACCGGTGACGCGGTGCTCGCCGCCAACGTCGACTACGTCCTGGGCGACGGCGCCAAGCTGACCGTCGTCTCCGTGCAGGACTGGGACGAGCGCGCGGTCCACGTCGGCCAGCACAACGCGCTGGTCGGCCGGGACGCCTCGTTCAAGTCGGTCGTCGTCACCTTCGGCGGCGACGTGGTCCGGCTGCACCCCCGGGTCGCGTACGCGGGCACCGGTGGCGAGGCCGAGCTGTTCGGCCTGTACTTCACCGACAAGGGCCAGCACCAGGAGCACCGCCTCCTGGTCGACCACAACACCCCGCACTGCAAGTCGAACGTGGCCTACAAGGGCGCGCTCCAGGGCGACGAGGCGCACGCGGTGTGGATCGGCGACGTGCTCATCCAGGCCGCAGCCGAGGGCACCGACACCTACGAGATGAACCGCAACCTGGTCCTCACGGACGGCGCGCGGGTCGACTCGGTGCCGAACCTGGAGATCGAGACCGGCGAGATCGTCGGCGCCGGCCACGCCTCCGCGACCGGCCGCTTCGACGACGAGCAGCTGTTCTACCTCCAGTCCCGCGGCATCCCGGCCGAGGAGGCGCGCCGCCTCGTCGTGCGCGGCTTCTTCGCCGAGCTGGTCCAGCAGATCGGCCTTCCGGACGTCGAGGCCCGGCTGCTCGACAAGATCGAGGCCGAGCTGGAGGCGTCGGTCTGATGGCCTTCGTCAAAGCCTGTGCGCTGAGCGAGCTGGAGGACGACACCCCCAAACGGGTGGAGCTCGACGGCACGCCGGTCTCCGTCGTCCGCACCGAGGGCGAGGTGTTCGCGATCAACGACATCTGCTCGCACGCGAACGTCTCGCTGTCCGAGGGCGAGGTCGAGGACTGCTCGATCGAGTGCTGGCTGCACGGATCGAGCTTCGACCTGCGCACCGGCAAGCCGTCCGGCCTTCCCGCGACGCGCCCCGTCCCCGTATACCCCGTCAAGATCGAAGGGGACGATGTGCTCGTCTCCGTCACCCAGGAGTCCTGAGTCACCCATGGCAACGCTTGAAATCCGCGACCTGCACGTCTCCGTCGAGGCCGACAACGCCACGAAGGAGATCCTCAAGGGCGTCGACCTGACCGTGAAGCAGGGCGAGACCCACGCCATCATGGGCCCCAACGGGTCCGGCAAGTCCACCCTCGCGTACTCCCTCGCAGGCCACCCCAAGTACACGATCACCAGCGGCACGGTGACCCTGGACGGCGAGGACGTCCTGGAGATGTCCGTGGACGAGCGGGCCCGCGCCGGCCTGTTCCTCGCCATGCAGTACCCGGTCGAGATCCCCGGTGTCTCGGTCTCCAACTTCCTGCGTACCTCCGCCACCGCCGTCCGCGGCGAGGCCCCCAAGCTGCGTACCTGGGTGAAGGAGGTCAAGGAGACGATGGCCCGGCTCCAGATGGACCCGGCCTTCGCCGAGCGCAACGTCAACGAGGGCTTCTCCGGCGGTGAGAAGAAGCGCCACGAGATCCTCCAGCTGGAGCTCCTCCAGCCGAAGGTCGCCATCCTGGACGAGACCGACTCCGGTCTGGACGTCGACGCCCTGCGCATCGTCTCCGAGGGCGTCAACCGCGTCCGCGAGACCGGCGAGGTCGGCACCCTGCTGATCACGCACTACACCCGGATTCTCCGGTACATCAAGCCCGACTTCGTGCACGTGTTCGCCAACGGCCGGATCGCCGAGTCCGGCGGTGCCGAGCTGGCCGACAAGCTGGAGAACGAGGGCTACGAGGCATACGTGAAGGGTGGCGCTGCCGCGTGACACATCTGCCGGGCCTCCTCGACACCGAGGCGATCCGCAAGGACTTCCCCCTCCTGGACCGCACGGTCCACGACGGCAAGAAGATCGTGTACCTGGACAGCGCGGCGACCTCGCAGAAGCCGCGCCAGGTCCTCGACGCCCTCAACGAGTACTACGAGCGCCACAACGCCAATGTGCACCGGGGCGTGTACACGATCGCGGAGGAGGCCACGGCGCTGTACGAGGGCGCCCGTGACAAGGTCGCCGCCTTCATCAACGCGCCCAGCCGCGACGAGGTCATCTTCACGAAGAACGCCTCGGAGTCGCTGAACCTCGTGGCCAACATGCTCGGCTGGGCCGACGAGCCCTACCGGGTCGACCACGAGACCGAGATCGTCACCACGGAGATGGAGCACCACTCCAACATCGTTCCCTGGCAGCTGCTCTCGCAGCGCACGGGCGCGAAGCTGAAGTGGTTCGGCATCACCGACGACGGCCGGCTCGACCTGTCCAACATCGACGAGATCATCACCGAGAAGACGAAGATCGTCTCCTTCACGCTGGTCTCGAACATCATGGGCACGCACAACCCGGTCGAGCAGATCGTCCGCCGCGCCCAGGAGGTCGGTGCGCTCGTCTGCGTCGACGCCTCCCAGGCGGCCCCGCACATGGTGCTCGACGTGCAGGCGCTCCAGGCCGACTTCGTGGCCTTCACCGGTCACAAGATGGTCGGCCCGACCGGCATCGGCGTGCTCTGGGGACGGCAGGAACTCCTGGAGGACCTGCCGCCGTTCCTGGGCGGCGGCGAGATGATCGAGACCGTGTCGATGCACTCCTCGACCTACGCCCCCGCGCCGCACAAGTTCGAGGCCGGTACGCCCCCGATCGCGCAGGCCGTCGGTCTCGGCGCGGCCGTGGACTACCTCTCGGCGATCGGCATGGAGAACATCCACCGCCACGAGCAGGCCATCACCGCCTACGCGGTGAAGCGGCTCCTGGAGGTGCCGGACCTGCGGATCATCGGTCCGGCCACCGCGGAGGACCGCGGCGCGACGATCTCCTTCACGCTCGGCGACATCCACCCGCACGACGTGGGGCAGGTGCTGGACGAACTGGGCATCGCGGTCCGGGTCGGCCACCACTGCGCCCGCCCGGTCTGCCTGCGGTACGGAATTCCTGCGACGACGCGAGCGTCGTTCTATCTGTACTCCACGCCCGCCGAGGTCGACGCCCTGGTGGACGGCCTGGAACACGTCCGGAATTTTTTCGCCTAGACGCGGCTGGGGATTGACTCGTGAAGCTGGATTCCATGTACCAGGAAGTGATCCTGGACCACTACAAGCACCCTCACGGGCGCGGTCTGCGGGACGGCGACGCCGAGGTGCACCACGTCAATCCGACGTGTGGTGACGAGATCACGCTGCGGGTGCGGTACGTCGGCGAGACCATCGCCGACGTGAGTTACGAGGGCCAGGGCTGCTCCATCAGCCAGGCCAGCGCGTCCGTGCTGAACGAGCTGCTGGTCGGCAAGGAACTGGGCGAGGCGCAGAAGATCCAGGCCGCGTTCCTGGAACTGATGCAGTCGAAGGGGCAGCTGGAGCCCGACGACGCGATGGAAGAGGTGCTGGAGGACGCGGTCGCGTTCGCCGGCGTCTCCAAGTACCCGGCCCGGGTGAAATGCGCGCTGCTGAGCTGGATGGCGTGGAAGGACGCGACGGCGCAGGCGCTGTCCGAAGGGAAGACCGCATGAGCGACAACGAGACCGTGACGACCAAGCCGGCCTCCGAGGAGGAGGTCCGCGAAGCGCTGTACGACGTGGTCGACCCCGAGCTGGGCATCGACGTCGTCAACCTGGGGCTGATCTACGGCATCCATATCGACGACGCCAACATCGCCACCCTCGACATGACCCTGACGTCCGCGGCCTGTCCGCTGACCGATGTCATCGAGGACCAGGCGAAGTCCGCGACGGACGGCATCGTCAACGAGCTCCGGATCAACTGGGTCTGGATGCCGCCGTGGGGTCCGGACAAGATCACGGACGACGGCCGCGAGCAGCTGCGCGCGCTGGGCTTCAACGTCTGAGCCTCCCCGTACGGCGCGCACGACCCGTACGACCGAAACGGCCCCGGCATCCGCCGGGGCCGTTTCGGTGTTGTCCTCGTGGGGTGCGCCGGGCAGACTCCGTCCATGGCTCTTCGCTTCCATCAGCTCGCCGTCGATGCCCACGATCTCCCCGCCCAGGCGCGTTTCTGGTGTGCCGCCCTGG
The DNA here is from genome assembly GCF_052542855.1 of Streptomyces sp. SAS_281. Classification (NCBI taxonomy): domain Bacteria; kingdom Bacillati; phylum Actinomycetota; class Actinomycetes; order Kitasatosporales; family Streptomycetaceae; genus Streptomyces; species Streptomyces sp. SAS_281. The sequence goes on along the minus strand of NZ_JBMNDO010000023.1, from coordinate 71,764 downwards.
ACTGGCGGGTGCTCTACGAGGACGCGGACGAGATCGTCATCGGGGCCGACGAGGCCGCCCTGCCCGGCATCTGCTTCCTGCCCGTGCCCGAGGACAAGGCGGTCAAGAACCGGCTGCACATCGACCTCTCGCCGGACGACCAGGCCGCCGAGGTCGAACGGCTGATCGGGCTCGGCGCCCGGCGCGTCGAGGTCGGCCAGCCGTCGGACGTGACGTGGGTGGTGCTGGCCGACCCGGAGGGCAACGAGTTCTGCGTACTGCGCCCGAAGAAGACGCTCACCGACTGAGGCCGGGGCGCCGGGGCCGCTACGCCGGGTACGGCGGCGGGACGGCGGCGGCCTCGGCGAGGACCGGCGCCAGGTTCTCGGTGCGGATGCGCCGGTCCACGTACAGCAGCCCGGTCACCAGCGGCGGGAACACCGCGACGATCAGCTGGCTCACCAGCTGGCCGAGTACTCCGACGACCAGGTAGCCGCCGAGTGCGGTGATGATCGCGGCCGGGTGGGTGTTCTCGTCGAAGGCGGCCCCGCCCAGCGCGCCCGTGAACATGCCGAGGAAGCTGAACGGCAGCTGGATGATGTAACCCGCCACGGAGGCGATCATGCCCGCGAGCAGCGTCATCCCGCAGATCCGCCACCAGTCGCCGCGCACCAGCAGGGCCGAGCGGCGCATCGACGCCACGGGCCCCTGGTTCTCGAACACGGCGGCCGAAGGGGCGAGCGACAGCCGCACCCAGAGCCAGATGGCCAGCGGGATGAAGGCGAGGAAGCAGATCGCGCCCACGACGATCAGTGCCACCGCGCCCCCGCCGCCGTCCGTGGCGACCGCGGTGATGATGCCCCCGGTGAGCGCGGCGATCGCGAGCACCATCGGCACCATGGTGATCAGCCCGGTCAGCAGCAGCGTGCCGATCACCGCGGGCGTCCGCGCCCAGGCCCGCCGCCAGATGGCGGAGAACGTCGTCGGCCGGCCCAGCACCGCCTCCTGGAGGACCGCCGGCACCGCCGCGTAGACCACGGCCGAGGCGATCACCATCGCGAGGAACCCGAGGAGCACGACCACGCCGAACGCGACGACCACCGGCACCACGTCCCCCGAGGCGGCGCTCTCGCGCTCGTCCAGATCGAACAGCCGGTCCAGATGGTCCGAGACCGCCGAGTACGCGACGGCGACCGCCGCGCCCACCACGACCAGCGCCCCGCCGTACAGCGCCGCGCCCACCGCGAAGAGCTGCTTCCCGTAGCGGCCCAGCGTGGAGAACGCGCCGTTGAATATGTCCCCGAGCTTCAACGGCCCCAGGGGTATGACCCCCGGCTTCGGCGGCATCCAGCCACCACCACCCCAGCCGCCCCACCCTGCGTCCTGCGCCACTGCTGCTCCCGCCCGTCTGTTCGATCACGTACTGAACGGACCACGGTAGCGGCAAGGCGATGCGTACACTTGTACACATGGGATACGGACTGCTCGCCGCGGCCATCGCGGCGGAGGTGGCGGGAACGACCGCCATGAAGTACAGCGAGGGATTCACCCGGCTGTGGCCCTCGCTGATCACCGTCGCCGGCTATCTGCTGGCCTTCTCCCTGCTCGCCCAGACCCTCAAGACCCTGTCCGTCGGCACCGCCTACGCGATCTGGGCGGGCGTCGGCACCGCGGCCGTGGCCCTCATCGGGATGTTCTTCCTCGGGGAGTCCGCGAGTCCGCTCAAGGCGCTCGGCGTCGTGCTGGTCATCGCCGGTGTGGTGGTGCTCAACCTGGGCGAGGCGCACTGATGGCGCGGCGGTACGACCCCGAGCGGCGGGACCGGATCATCGACGCGGCGATCCGGGTGGTCGGCGAGCGGGGGATCGCCGGGCTGAGCCACCGCTCCGTCGCCGCCGAGGCGGATGTGCCGCTGGGTTCGACCACGTACCACTTCGCCTCGCTGGACGAACTGCTCGTCGCCGCCCTGCGCCGGACCAACGAGAACTTCGCCGCCGTGCTGCGCGAGAGCCCCGCCCTCGCCGACCCGGGGGCGGACCTCGCCGCCGAACTCGCCCGGCTGCTGGGCGAGTTCTTCGCGGGCGGCCGGGGCCGGGCCGAGCTGGAGTACGAGCTGTATCTCGCCGCCGTACGCAGGCCCGCGCTGCGTCCGGTCGCCGCCGAGTGGACCGACGGCGTGACCGCGCTGCTCCGCCCCCGCACCGACCCGGCGACCGCGCGAGCCCTGGTCGCCCTGATGGACGGCATCTGCATCCAGGTGCTGCTCACGGGCGGCGCGTACGACGAGGCGTACGCACGGGAGATGCTGGGGCGGGTCGCGGGCTGACCGAATCCGGCGAGGTCAGCGGCCGGCCGTGTCCCTCACCGCGGCCAGGGCCGCCCGCACGCTGTCCTCGATGTCGGTGACCGGGTACAGCACTTCGCGGACCGTGCGGTCCCGGTCCACCACCAGGGTCAGCCGCTTGGCGCGGACGATCCCGCCGGCGCGGAACGTCGGCAGGCGCAGGGCGGCCGTCAGTTCCAGGTCGGCGTCGGAGAGGAGCGGGAAGCGGAGGTGCTCCGCCTCGGCGAACGCCGCCTGCTCGTCCGGACGTTGCGTGGAGACACCGTGCACGGCCGCGCCCGCCGCCGTGAAGTCGGCCAGTCGGTCGCGGTAGGTGCACGATTCGAGCGTGCAGCCGCGGGCGCCGGGGATGCCGGACCAGCCCGGGGGATAGGACTCCTGGCGGGCGTAGGCGCCGGGGAAGAAGTACAGGACGGTGTACGGGGTGCCCGCCACCGGGTCCCGGCGGTCGCCGTCGGCGCCCGGCAGGGCCAGGTCCGGCACGCGCGTCCCGCGCAGCGCGTGCACGCGGGCGGCCTCCCGTGAGGACTCGTCCGTGGTCGCCATCGTCTCCCCGTCTCCCATCACCCAGGCGTCGCCCCAGTCCTGGAGCGCGATCAGTACCGGCAGCAGGGCGCGGCCGCGCGGGGTCAGCCGGTACTCGTACCGCACCGGCCGCTCCTGGTACGGCTCGCGGGAGAGCACCCCCGCGTCGACGAGCAGCCGCAGCCGCTCCGTCAGGACCTTGCGCGAGACGCCGAGTTCGCGCTGGAGCGCGTCGAACCGGTGCACCCCGCGTGCGGCGTCCCGCACGATCAGCAGGGTCCACCAGTCGCCGACCACGTCGAGCGCCTGTGCGATGGCGCAGTCGGCGTCGGCCTGGCTGATGCGCTGGGACATGGAGCCTCCCTCGGTGGTCCGGGGCTGCCATTCAACTCCATCGGGCCGCGTTGACCTGCGGAATCCATGCTGCCATAGTCAGTTCCCAAAAGGAACTCACTAGGTGTTCCGTTGGGGAGGGGTAATGCCGATGGGGATGCTGAGCGGCGTGCCGCGCACGGTGCGGCTGCTGGCCTTCGGGGCCTTCTTCAACGCGGTGGTGAGCTTCACCTTCGTCTACCTCTTCGTCTACCTGACGGGCCCGCGCGGGCTCTCCGTCGCCCAGGCCGGGCTGCTCACCGGCATCGGCGGCACCGGTCTGGTCGCGGGGAACTTCACCGGCGGCTGGTTCGGCGACCGCTACGGGCACCGCCGGATGCTGCTGCTCGGCGCCTGTGTGAGCGGTGCCGTGCTCGTCACCCTTCCGCTGCTGCCGCTCGCCGCGCTGTACGCCGCGCTGCCCCTCGCCCAGTACGCGAGCGGCGTCGTGCGTGCCGCCAACTCCGCGCTGGTGGCCGTCTCCGTCCCGGAAGGCGGCCGGCGCCAGAGCTTCGCCCTGACCCGCTTCGCCTCCAACGGGGGCTTCACCCTCGGACCGCCCGCCGGAGCGCTGATCGCCGCCCGCTTCTCGTACGACTGGCTGTTCCTCGCCGACGGTGCGGGCACCCTGCTCTTCGCCTGTTACGCGGCCCGCATCCTCCCCGCCCGGGGCACCGCGCACTCCCGCCCCGCGCCCCCGCCGCCCGGCGCCCCGGGGCTGTGGCGCGCACTGCGGGCCAGGCCCGCCGTGCCGGTCCTGCTCGCCGCGATCGTCTGCGTGGACGTCGTCTACCGCCAGCAGTACTCCACCCTGCCGGTCTTCCTCGCGGACCACGGGCACGGCACCGCGTTCTACGGCTGGCTCATCGCCGTGAACGGCGGGGTCATCCTCTGCCTGGAACTGCCCGCCGCCCACGCCCTGCGCGCCCGCGCCCCGCTGGGCATCATCGGCGCCGGACTGCTGCTGGTCGCGGCCGGGTACGCGCTGCTGATCCCGGGCGCCGGGGCCGGATACGCCGTCCTGATGATGGTCTCCCTCACCCTCGGCGAGATCCTGTACAAGACCCCGGCCACGGCGTACGTCGCCGATCAGGCGCCCGGCCACGCGCAGGGCCGGTTCCAGAGCCTGTACGCGGGCGCCTCGATCAGCGGCCAGGTCCTGGCCCCGCCGCTGGGCGGCGCCCTGTACGCCGCCGCGCCCGCGCTGCTCTGGCCGGCCTGCGCGGTCCTGGCGGGTCTGGCCGGGGGCGCGGTGCTCGCCGCGAGGCGGCTGCCGGTGCCGGGCGCGGCGGCACCGGTCCCGGCGGCGCACCGCCCGGACGCTGGGACGGGTTCGCCCGCGCGGCCCCGGTCCGGTTAGGTTTCTGGTCATGACCGACACGACTTCCACCCGTACCACCGGCGCCGTCGCCGCCGGCCTCGCCACCATCGCCGGCGACGGTACCGTTCTCGACACCTGGTTCCCCGCCCCCGGGCTCACCGCCGAACCCGGCCCCGCCGGCACCGAGCGGCTCAGCCCCGACCAGGCCGTCAACCTGCTGGGCGAGGGCGCCGCCAAGGCCATCGGCGTCGACGCCCGCCGCGGGGTCGAGGTCGTCGCCGTGCGTACGGTCATCGCCTCGCTGGACGACAAGCCGCTCGACGCCCATGACGTCTACCTGCGCCTGCACCTGCTCTCGCACCGCCTGGTCCAGCCGCACGGGCAGAGCCTGGACGGCATGTTCGGCCACCTCGCCAACGTCGCCTGGACCTCGCTCGGCCCGGTCGCCGTGGACGATCTGGAGAAGGTGCGGCTCAACGCCCGCGCCGAGGGCCTGCACCTCCAGGTCACCTCCGTCGACAAGTTCCCGCGCATGACGGACTACGTGGCGCCCAAGGGCGTGCGGATCGCCGACGCCGACCGGGTGCGCCTCGGCGCGCACCTCGCCTCCGGCACGACCGTGATGCACGAGGGCTTCGTCAACTTCAACGCCGGCACGCTCGGCACGTCCATGGTCGAGGGCCGCATCTCCGCCGGTGTCGTCATCGGTGACGGCTCGGACATCGGCGGCGGCGCCTCCACCATGGGCACGCTCTCCGGCGGCGGCAAGGAGCGCATCGTGATCGGCGAGCGCTGCCTGGTCGGCGCGGAGGCCGGAGTCGGCATCGCGCTCGGCGACGAGTGCGTCGTGGAGGCGGGTCTCTACGTCACCGCCGGCACCCGGGTCACCATGCCGGACGGCCAGGTGGTCAAGGCCCGCGAGCTCTCCGGCGCCTCGAACATCCTCTTCCGCCGCAACTCGGTCACCGGAGCCGTCGAGGCCCGCCCGAACAACGCGGTCTGGGGCGGCCTCAACGAGGTCCTGCACAGCAACGACTAAGCGCCCACGAGGAGTTCCTCGTACGCCGCGCGCAGCCCGTCGGACGCCTCGCGCCCGGCGGGCCGCAGCGGTTCGCGGACCGGGCCCACCGCCAGCAGCGCCTTCGCGGTCACCGTGCCGGGCAGCCCGGACGCCATCATCAGCGCGGTCAGCGGGGCGAGCCGCGCGTTCAGCCGGGCGGCCCCTTCCGTGTCCCCGGCGTCGAACGCGTCCAGCACCGCCCGCATCCGGCTGGGCACCACGTTGGCGACCGTGCTGACGTACCCGGCGCCGCCCACCGCGTACAGCGGCAGGTTCAGCTCCTCGCAGCCGGAGTAGTACGCGAGTCCGCCGGCGGCGATCACCCGGGTCGCCGTCAGCAGGTCCTGCGAGCAGTCCTTCACGGCCACGACGCGCGGGTGCTCCGCGAGCCTGAGCATCGTCTCCGGCTCGATGCGGGTGCCCGTGCGGCCGGGGATGTCGTACAGCATCACGGGCAGGCCGGCCGCGTCCGCGATCCGCCGGAAGTGCGCTTCCACGGCCGCCTGCGGGGGCCTGCTGTAGTACGGGGTCACCACCAGGAGCCCGTCCGCGCCCGCCCGTTCCGCCTGACGGGCCAGCTCGATCGTGTGCCGGGTGTCCGCGGTGCCGACGCCGGCCACCAGCGGCACGCCGGGGCCGACCGCCTCGCGTACCGCGCGCAGCAGCTCCGCCTTCTCGGCGTCGGAGGTGGTCGGGGACTCCCCGGTCGTGCCGCTGAGCACCAGCCCGTCGCAGCCGCCCGCGACCAGGGCGGCGGCGTGCGCGGCGGCGGCCTCCCGGTCGAGGGCGCCGTCGGCGGTGAACGGCGTGACCATGGCACAGAGAGCGCGGCCGAAAGGGCGCGGGCGGGCGGAACCGGAAGGCGTCATATCCGCAGTCTCGGTCCGTCGACCGTGAAGGTCCACTTAGATCTGCTGCGGGTGAAGGTGAAGCAACGCTCAAGAGTGCGCGGTGGCCCGCCTGCTCCCCGGGGCCAGGGTGCTCAGAGGGCGAGCTTGAAACCCTCATGGCTCGCGGTGAATCCCAGCGAGGTGTAGAACCGGTGCGCGTCCGTCCGCCTCCGAGCGCTGGTGAGCTGGACCAGGGCGCAGCCGCGCGACCGGGCACGCTCGACCGCGAGCTCCATCAGCCGCCGGCCCAGGCCGCTGCCCCGGCGGTCCGCCCCGACCCGCACGGCTTCGATCAGCGCCCGCTCGGCGCCGCCCCTGCCGAGCCCGGGGATGTACGTGGCCTGAAGGCAGCCCACCACCGCCCCGTCCACCTCAAGCACCAGGATCTCGTTGCGCGGGTCGCCCGTGATGTCGGCGAACGCCTTCTCGTACGCCTCGCTCACAACGATCGACGCGGGGTCCGTCACCGCGTCCTCGTCGGCGAGCAGCGCGAGAACGGCGGGCAGGTCGGAGCGGGTGGCGGTACGCAGATGCACGCCCCGGATTCTGGCACGTCCGCCCCGGCGCGGGCAGGCCCGGGGCCCTTGCCCGCATTCCGGTCGGCACGCGGCGAAATGCGTCTACGCTTAGGGCGTGTTCCGCCCGCGCCCCGCCGAAGGTCCTGGGCCGCGGCACACGAACTGAGCCGGCCGGCCCGGCGACCGAAACCCCCGTACGTTCCGAGGAGACCCCCTGATGTCCGCAGAGCGCCCGACCCTGCCGCCGGTCCGGCTGCGCACCGAGGCCGAGCTGGCACGGGACGCCCTTGCCGCGCCGCTGCTCGCCCGTGCCGCACGGCTCGCCCGCTGGGCCGGCCCGGACACCAGGGTCGGCGCCGGCGGCGAGCTGTCCGACGCGCAGCTGCCCGCCGCCGCCGAACTCCTCGGCCTCGCGCCGGACGAGGACGGCGCGGCGGAGGCCAGCGAGGCATGGCGGCTCGCCGTGGACACCGGTCTCGTCGAGATCGAGGACCCCGCCGGTGGGACGGGAGACCCGGACGACGGCTTCGGCGGGGACGAGGGCTTCGGCGAGGACGACGAGCCCGGGGACGTGGACGAGGAGCCGGCCGGGACCGTCACGGCCGGTGAGAACCTGGCGCTGCTGACCGGGGGTTCACCGGCGGACGTCCTCGCGATCTGGCTCGACGGCCTGGAGGCCGCGTACGCCGACGCCACCGCGCCCGCCTTCGACGACTTCGCGGACCTCATCGGCGAGGACGGCTCGGTCGACTTCGACGCGCTCGACTGGGACCCGGAGACCGAGACGGAGTTCCTGGACGGCGTTCTCGGCAACCTCTACCTGCTCACCGTCGGCGAGGGGGCGGACGGGGCGCCCGTCCCGCTGCCCGCGCTCGCCGCCTCGGTGATCGTCCCCGACGACATGGGCGAGCCCACCGACGACGTCCTGGAGCAGGTCTCGGACGCGATGATGCGGCTGGACGACCAGTTCCGGGTCCTCGAACCCATCGGCATCGTCGAGTACCAGCCGGTGGACGAGGCGCTGCTGGTCGAGGAGGGCGAGGACGCCCTGTCCCCGGGCGACGAGGAGGACGTCACCCGGTACGGCATGGTCCGGCTGACGCCCCTCGGCCTCTACGGCATCCGCGCCCGCATGCTGGATGCCGGGGTGGACGCCCCGGCGATCGGGGACCTCGCGGACAAGGGCGCCGACGCGCTCCTCGGCGGTGTCGCCCACTACCCGGAGTCCGCCGCGCGCGCCGAGATCCAGCTCTGGCTCACCCGCCGGGGCCCGGACGGCGCCGCCGCCGAACTCCTGGACGCCGCACGGGGCGCGGACGAGCTGGGGCCGTTGCGCCGGCTGCACTGCCAGCAGGCGCTCGCCCTGGTCGGGGCCGAGGCGGAGCCCGCGGTACGCGCGGTGCTCGACGACCCGGAACTCGGCGGCCTGGCCCGTGTCTGGCTCGCCGAACACGGCGCGGAGGGCGTCCCGGCGCCCTCGGAAGAGATGATCTTCTGGCTCGCCATCGACACGATCGCGGCCCAGCTGGAGGCCGCCGGCGACCTCGAGGAGCTCCAGGGCCTGGTCGAGGGCCTGTCCGGCCAGCACAGCGGCTTCTTCGAGGAGGCGTGGCGCGTCGACCACCCGGCCACGGCGGACGTCCTGGAGGCGATGGGGCGGCTGCACAGCGACAAGAAGCAGGCCAAGGACGCCCGCAAGGCCGCGTTCAAGGCGCGCTCGCGCGGCGGTTCGGCCGACTGAGCGGGCGTACCGCGACGGTGTGAGGGGCGGCCGAAGTTCACCGAACGGGTCGCCCCGAAGTCGTCGCAGGTTCAACTGGTGTTGGGGAACGGACGGAACGGTGAGCCCGTCAACAGCACGCCCCCGCAGCACCAGGAGTACGTGATGGCCTTCACGCGCAGGGAATTCACCAGACAGTCCGCCCTCACCGGCGCCGGCATCGCCCTCACCGGAACCGTCGCCGCGCTGGCCACCGCGCCCGGCGCCCTCGCCGCCGGGGGCCCGGCCCACGACCACGGCCACGACGGCCACGGCCACGACGGTCACGGTCACGGCCATGAGCACGGCCCCGGGTACGGCCCGCTGCGCCCCGACCCGAAGGGCATACTTGCGCTGCCCGCCGGCTTCTCGTACCGGATCATCACGCACTGCGGGGTCACCAAGCTGGACAGCGGCGAGTACACGCCGTCCAACCACGACGGCACGGCCGCCTTCGAGGGCCCGCGCGGCGTGACCCTGCTGGTCAACAACCACGAGCTGAGCGGCACCCGGGCCGGCTGGGAGCACCCCGTGCCCCTCACCGACGGTCTGGTCTACGACCCGGTCGCGGCCGGCGGCTGCACCGTCGTGGAGACCCGCCGCGACGGCCGCACCGCCGAGTGGGTGGGCATCGCCGGCACCTCCACCAACTGCGCGGGCGGCGCCACCACGTGGGGCACCTGGCTCACCTGCGAGGAGACCGAGGACAAGGCCGGCAAGAACGGCCTCCTCAAGGACCACGGCTACGTCTTCGAGGTCGACCCGTACGACAAGCGCGCCAACCGCTCGCCGCGCCCCATCAAGGCGTTCGGCCGGTACGCGCACGAGGCGGTCGTCATCGACCCCAAGCAGGGGCACGCCTACCTCACCGAGGACGCCTCGGGCCCCAACGGTCTGCTCTACCGCTGGGTGCCGCCGCACGGCTTCCGGCACGGCCGGGGCAAGCTGCGCACCCTCGCCGACGACGCCGGGGTCCTCCAGGCGTTCAAGTGCTTCGACAAGAACGGCACGTTCGTCGACGACCTCTCCCGGGCCACGAAGACCGGCACCGTGTACGGCGTGGACTGGGTGGACGTGCCGGACCGCGACGCCAAGTCCGTCTCGGTGCGCAAGCAGTTCGCGGACGGCGCGGTCACCCGTGCCCGCAAGCTGGAGGGCATGTGGTGGGCCGACGGCGGCGCGTACATCGTGTCCTCCTTCGCGCGCGCCGAGAGCCCGGTCCAGCACGACGGGCAGGTCTGGTTCTACGACCCGAAGCGCCGCACGCTGACCCTGAAGGTGCTCCTGGGCGTCAACCCGGACCCGTCGAAGGACGGAGCGTTCGACGGCCCGGACAACATCACGGTCTCGCCGTACGGCGGCCTGGTCATCGCCGAGGACGGCGAGGGCGTCCAGCACCTCTTCGGGGCGACCGAGAGCGGCCGTACGTACCCGATCGCGCGCAACGAGCTGAACATCGGCAGCGAGGCGGAGCCGGAGTACAGCGAGTTCACCGGGGTGACGTTCTCGCCGGACGGGCGGACGCTGTTCGCCAACATCCAGACCCCGGGGATCATGGTCGCGATCACCGGTCCGTGGAAGCGGCAGCCCAACCGTTAACTGCCGGGCATGGCGTCGGGCCCTCCGGGGGCGCATACTCGAAGCAATGAAACAGTCAGCCGGCTCCCGGCGCCACCTGCCGTCCAGTCCCTTCAACCGCCCGGCCCAGGCGGCCCCACCGGTCGAATTGTTCGACGTGGGTGACCGGGTCTCGCACGACCAGTTCGGTCTCGGGCGCGTCCTCGCCGTCGAGGGCGACAACGACGCGGTGCTCATCGACTTCGCGGGCCGCCAGGGCCGCATCATGAGCCCGTACTCCAAGCTCACCAAGCTCTGAGGCCGTCACAAAGGGGCCGTCCGCCAGCCGCGCGGACGGCCCCTTAACCATGCCCGGGACCCGGTTCCCTAGAGCGCCTGGGCGGCCGGCTTGACCATGCCCCGGACGGTCCGCGACTTCACGAAGTCGCCCATCGCGGTCATCTCCCACTCGCCGGAGAACTGTTTGATCAGCTTGGCCATCATCACACCGGTCTGCGGCTCGGCCCCGGTCAGGTCGAAGCGGACCAGCTCCTCGTCGGTGGCGGCGTCGACCAGCCGGCAGTACGCCTTGGCCACCTCGGTGAACTTCTGGCCCGTGAACGAGTTGACCGTGAACACCAGGCCCGTCGCCTCCGCCGGGATCCGGCCCAGGTCCACGACGATCACCTCGTCGTCCCCCGCGCCCTCACCGGTGAGGTTGTCCCCGGAGTGCTTGATCGCGCCGTTCAGGACGGACAGCTTGCCGAAGTAGCAGCTGTCCAGGTGGTTGCGCTGGGGGCCGTACACGATGACCGAGGCGTCCAGGTCGATGTCCTTGCCCCGGAAGGCGGGCTCCCAGCCGAGGCCCATCTTGACCTGGGAGAGCAGCGGGCGCCCCGCCTTGACCAGCGAGACCGTCTCGTTCTTCCGGAGGCTGACCCGGCCCTTGTCCAGGTTGATCTTGCCGGGCGCGGGCGGCGTCGCGGGGGCGGCGGGCGCGGGAGGGGCGGCCGGGGGCGCGGGGGTGGTGACCGGTGCCGGGGCGGCGGCGGGGGCGGCCGGAGCGGCGGCGGGGGGCTCCTCGACCGTGACGCCGAAGTCCGTGGCGATGCCGGCCAGGCCGTTCGCATAGCCCTGACCGACCGCGCGGACCTTCCAGGCGTCGCCGCGCCGGTAGACCTCCATGATCACGAGCGCGGTCTCGGCGCCCAGCCGGGGCGGGGTGAAGGAGGCGATCACGGCGCCGTCGTCCGCGTTGCGCACGGTGGCGGTCGGCTCGACGCCCTGGAAGGTCTGGCCGGCGGCGTCCGGGCTGGCCGTGACGACGATCTTCTCGATGCCGGCGGGCACCGACGCGGTGTCCACGACGACGGCGTCCGGTGCGCTGCCGCCGCCGGAGCGGTAGCTCACGCCGGGGCCCGCGGGCTGGTTGTAGAAGATGAAGTCGTCGTCGGAGCGCACCTTGCCGTCGGCGGTGAGCAGCAGGCCCGAGACGTCGAGCCGCACGGGCGCGGCGACGTCCACCGCCACGCGGACGGCGGTGAGCGGAAGGTTCGAGCCGGGTGTCATAGCGGTCATGTCGGATGAACGAACGACCCGGCTTTGCCGTTCCCTTACCTTTCGGCACCTTCGCCCGTACGGCGGAATGGTGTGTTCCGGGCCCTGGTCAGTGCGGCCAGACCGGCGGGTTGGTGCAGAAGTGGCCGCCGAGGTGGGCGTGGTCCGGGTTGGCCGGGTCCAGCTCGCCGTGTTCCGCGACGAGCTTCGCCGCGTACGGCTCCGAGTCGTCGCGCGGTTCGTAGCCCAGCGCACGGGCCGAGGTGAGGTCCCACCACAGCCGGGTGTTGTCCGACGAGCCGTACACCACGGTGTGGCCGACGTCCCCGGCGGTGAGCGCGGCGTCGAAGAGCCGGGCGCCGTCGGCGGGGCTCATCCACACCGAGAGCATCCGTACGGACGTCGGCTCCGGGAAGCAGGAGCCGATGCGGACGGAGACCGTCTCGATGCCGTGCAGGTCCCAGTACAGCTGGGCGAGGTCCTCGCCGAACGACTTGGAGAGGCCGTAGAAGGTGTCGGGGCGGCGCGGGGTCTCCACCGGGATCAGCGGATCGCCCGGGAGCGGGCGCGGGGTGAAGCCCACCGCGTGGTTGGACGAGGCGAACACGACGCGGCGGACGCCGGCCTCGCGCGCGGCCTCGTACAGGTTGTACGTGCCCTCGATGTTCGCCTTGAGGATCTTGTCGAACGAGGCTTCCAGGGAGATGCCCGCGAGGTGGATGATCGCGTCGACCCCCGTCACGGCCGCGCGCAGCGCCTCCCGGTCCCCGAGATCGGCCGTGATCGCGTCCGGCTCGCCCTCGATCGGCACCATGTCGAAGAGGCGCAGCGTGTAGCCGTGGGCGGGCAGCAGCTCGCGCATCAGCGTGCCGAGGCCGCCGGCGGCGCCGGTGAGCAGGACGGTGCGGGGCTTTTCGGCGGGCATGCGGGGTCTCCTCTTGGATCAGGTTCACATGCGTGGACAAGGTATGCGGGGGGTCGGAAGGCGTCAAGGGAACCCTGTCGAGGGTTGGCCCGGACCAGGCCGTCGGCGCCTTGACCCCGGCGCCCCACCGGGCCTAGCTTAGGCGTCGTTCATAAGTATGGACACTAATCAGAGATGCGCACGCCTCAGGAGGCGCCCGTGAGCTCAGACCCGCTTGCCGCCCGGCTCACCGCCGTTGCCGGGCCGCTCTTCTTCCCCGTCACCGCGTACGACGCGACCGGCTCCGTCGACCTGGACGCCTTCCGGGCGCACGTCCGCCAGGGCGTCGACGCGGGCGCGGCGGCCGTCTTCGCCTGCTGCGGCACCGGGGAGTTCCACGCCCTGACACCGGAGGAGTTCCGGCGCGTCGTCGCCGCCGCCGTCGCGGAGACCGCCGGGCAGGTGCCGGTCGTCGCGGGCGCCGGGTACGGCACCGCGCTGGCCGTCCACTTCGCGGAGCTCGCCGAGGAGGCCGGTGCGGACGGGCTCCTCGCCATGCCCCCGTACCTGGTCCACGCGGACCAGGAGGGACTGCTGGCCCACTACCGGGCGCTGGCCGGGGCGACGGGCCTGGAGACCATCGTCTACCAGCGCGACAACGCCGTGTTCACCCCCGAGACCGTGGTCGCCCTGGCGCAGACCCCGGGGATCATCGGTCTGAAGGACGGCTACGGCGACCTGGACCTCATGCAGCGCATCGTGAGCGCGGTGCGCACCGGGCTGCCCGGGCGGGACTTCCTCTACTTCAACGGGCTGCCCACCGCCGAACTCACCGGCCTCGCCTACCGGGGCATCGGCGTCACGCTGTACTCCTCGGCGGTCTTCGCCTTCGCCCCGGACATCGCGCTCGCCTTCTACCGCGCCCTGGAGTCCGGCGACGACACCCTGGTCAACGCGCTGCTCGACTCCTTCTACCGGCCGCTCGTCGAGCTCCGGGCCCAGGGGCGCGGCTACGCCGTGTCCCTGGTCAAGGCGGGCGTCCGGCTCAACGGCCTGGACGTCGGGCCGGTGCGGAGCCCGCTCACCGAGCCGCCGGCCGCCCACATCGAGGAGCTGACGGAGATCATCGCGAGCGGCCGCGCCCTGCTGGAGCGGCACGAGGCGGAGGGGCGCGGATGAGGACGTCCGCCTTCCTCTACCCCTGGGACGTCGTCGGCGACCCCGAAGCGCCCGCCCGCATCGCGGACCTCGGTGTCCAGCAGGTGACGCTCGCCTCCGCCTACCACTCCACCCGGGCGCTGACCCCCCGCCACCCAGGCCACCGCGTCGTCACGGCCGAGTACGCGGCGGTCCTGTACCCGCCGGACGAGGGCCGCTGGGCGGGCCGGGCGCTCCGCCCGTACCGGCAGGCGTGGACGGCCTCCGACGACCCCTTCGCCGAGGCCGCCGAGGCGCTGTCCGGCGCGGGTCTCGACGTGCACAGCTGGGTGGTCCTCGCGCACAGCTCACGGCTGGGCGCGGACCATCCGGACACCTCCGTGGTCAACGCCTACGGGGACCGCTACCCGTGGGCGCCCTGTGTCGCGCGCCCGGAGGTCCGCGCCTATCTGGTGGACCTCGCGGCGGAGGCGGCGGTGCGCGACGGGGCGCGGGGCACCGAGCTGGAGTCCTGCGGCTGGTACGGCTTCGCCCATCTGCACGCCCACGACAAGGTGGCGGGCGTCGGGCTCGGGGACGCGGCGCAGTACCTGATGTCGCTCTGCTTCTGCGCCGTCTGCCGGGCCGGTTACGCCGGACAGGGCCTCGACCCCGAGGAGCTGGGCGCGGCCGTGCGCCGCGCGCTGGCGCCGGTCTGGTCCGGGTCCGGAGCACCGGACGCGGGCTGGGAGGCCGTCGGGAAGCTGCTCGGCGCCGACCTCGCGGAGGCGACGCTGCGGTGGCGCACGGAGGTGGCCCGGAGCCTCCAGGAAGCGGTGACCGGCGCGGTGCGGGCGGCGGCCGCGCCCGGGTTCCAGGTGCTGCTGCACGCCGACCCCGCCCCGTACCGCTGCGGGGCCAATGTGGGCGTCGACCCCGGGCACATCCTGTCCGTGGCGGACGGGGTGGTGCTGCCGTGCACCGGGTCGGACGCGGCGCGCGAGGCGGTGCTCGGGCCGTTCGCCGGTGCCTCCGACGCCGTCGTCGCCGCCAACCTCACCGTGGTGCGCGGCATGGGCGGCAGCCCGGACACGCTGGAACGGGACGCCGCGCACGCCGCCACGCTCGGCGCGAACCAGCTCCGGCTGTACCACGCGGGCCTGGCCTCGGACCCGGACCTGGCGACCGTCAGGGGGGCGCTCTCACGCCTCGGCTGAGACGGGCGGGCCGGCGGGTGCCAGGGGGCCCCGCCGGCCCGTCATCAGCAGTGCCGCCGTCAGGACCGCCCCCGCCCCCACCAGCGGCAGCAGCACCGTGACGTCCACCCGTGCCACGAGCCCCGCGCCGATCCCCAGCGCCACCGCGTTCGGCGACATCATCAGCGTGTCGGCGGTCGCCGCCGTCCTGCCCAGCACCGCGTCCGGGGTCTCCCGCTGCACCGCCGTCAGCGCGGCGATCAGCACGCACGGCAGACCCACCCCGATCAGGGCGCACGCGGTGAGCGCCACCGCGTCGGACGGCACGGCCCGCAGCCCCACCGCGACCCCGAACACCGCGATCCCGGCCGCCGCGAACACCCGGCCCGGCAGCCGGCGCATCAGCGCGCCCGCGAACAGCCCGACCGTGACGGAACCCAGCCCCTGGGCGACCGACAGCACCCCGGCGTACGCGGGGGAGTGGCCGAGGGTGCCGTCCACGACGGCGTACAGCGACGCCCCGTTGAGCCCCGCGCACAGCATCGTGGCCGAGGCGGCGAGCACCAGCGGGCGCAGCACCGGCGACCCCCACAGCTGCCGCAGCCCGGCCGTCCAGCCGCCCGGCCCCACGGGCGAGGGGCGGGCCGTCCGGCGTACCCGCAGCAGTGCGTAGAGACATGCCGCCAGGGCGAAGGAGACGGCGTCCAGGAGTGCCACGGCGCCGCCGCCGTAGCGGGCGCAGAGCCCGGCGCCGGTCAGCGGGGCGACCAGCTTCATGCCCTCGTTCGCCATCATCCGCAGGCCGTTGAAGTCGCCCAGCAGGCCGGGCGCGACCGCCCCCGCCACCACGGCCGACTCCGCCGAGCCCATCAGCACCGAGGCACACCCGTACAGCACGAGCACCGCGATCAGCAGCCAGACGCGCCCCTCCGCGCCCACCGCCGCGAGCACGGCCATCAGGAGCGCCAGGGTGACGTTCGCGCCCACCAGCAGCGGCTTGCGCGGCAGGCGGTCCGCCACCGCACCGAGCAGCGGCCCGAACAGGACCGGCATCCAGACCGCGAACAGCGCGAGCGCCGCCAACGCGTCGGAACCGGTCAGCGACTTGACCCAGATCCCGGCGGCCAGAGTCATCGCCGAGGTGCCGAATCCGGAGACCACGACCGCCGTGAGGAACAGCCCCGCCGTCCGGTCCCGTAGCACCCGCCCCACCGCCATCACACCCACCGCACCTTCCTGACCTGCGTGTTCGTCATGCGGCCAGGCTGGCGGCTGAGGCCCCGGCGCGGCATCGGGCAGCTGCCCTATGCCGGGGAACTCCCGGTGGGCGCACCGGAATCCGTGTACGGCACATGTCCCGGTCCCGCGAATTTCTTTCGTCAGAAGCGTTGACGAAACATTCGCGGCGGCCCTAGCTTCATCGCGTCGTACTCCGTACGTCATATATGAGACGCGATACGCGAGATGTGAGAGCCCTGCACCCATGACCTTTGCGCCCACCCCGATTCCGTCCCGCACCCAGTACGTGCTGGAGGCGGTCAAGCACGCGATCCTCACGGCACAGCTGAGGCCGGGGCAGGCGCTCGTGGAGACCGAGCTCGCCGCGCAGTTCGGGGTCTCCAAGACTCCGGTCCGCGAGGCGCTGAAGACCCTCGCCGGCACCGGACTCGTCGTCATGAGCCAGTACAAGGGCGCCACCGTCCGGCTGGTCGACGCGGCCATGGCCCGCGAGGTGTACGACGTCCGGCTGCTGCTCGAACCCGAGGCGCTGCGCCGCTCGATCACCCGCAAGGCGTCGCTCGACGAGGCGCAGGAGGCCCTGGAACGGGCGGACACGGCGGGCGACAAGGCCGACAGGTCGCTCGCCAACCGGGACTTCCACCGGGCGCTCTACCTGCCCTGCGGCAACCCGCTGCTGGCCCGGATGCTGGACGAGGTCCGCGACCAGGCGGCGCTCGTCTCCACGGTCGCCTGGTCCACCATCCCCTCCTGGGAGCGGGAGGCGGCCGAGCACCGGGAGATCCTGCGGCTCGCGCTCGCCGACGACGCGGACGCGGCGGCCGGGGCCCTGCACGACCACATCGCGTCGTTCGTCCGCCGCGCCTTCCCCGACGACGAGGACGGGGGCGGCGCGGCGTGAACCGGCACACCGACGAAAGGCCAGTCCGCATGGACCTCACACCGCTGAAGGCGGCCCTCGCAGATGTCGTGGCGATCCCGGTCACCCCGTTCGCCGGGGACGGGACCATCGACACGACGGCGCACCGCGCCCTGCTGCGGAGACTGCTCGACGGCGGCGTGCGCATCGTCACCCCGAACGGCAACACCGGGGAGTTCTACGCGCTCACCCCCGAGGAGCGGCGCACCGTCACCGAACTGACCGTCGACGAGGCCGGCGGCCGTGCCACGGTCCTGGTCGGCGTCGGACACGACGTGCCGACCGCCGTCGCCGCCGCCGAGCACGCCAGGGACGCCGGGGCCGAGATGGTGATGGTCCACCAGCCCGTCCACCCCTACGTCTCGCAGGACGGCTGGATCGACTACCACCGGGCCATCGCGGAGGCCGTCCCCGGGCTCGGGGTCGTCCCGTACATCCGCAACCCGCACCTCGACGGCGCCTGCCTGGCCGTGCTGGCCGACAGCTGCCCCAACGTCATCGGCGTCAAGTACGCGGTGCCGGACGCCGCCCGCTTCGCCGCCTTCGCCCGCGACGCCGGCCTGGACCGCTTCGTCTGGGTCGCCGGCCTCGCCGAGCTGTACGCACCGGCCTACTTCTCGGCCGGTGCCACCGGCTTCACCTCCGGGCTGGTCAACGTGGCGCCCGGCGTCTCGCTGGCCATGCTGGAGGCGCTGCGGGCCGGCGACCACCCGGCGGCCATGAAGGTCTGGGAGCAGATCCGCCGCTTCGAGGAACTGCGCGCCGACCGGCAGTCCGCCAACAACGTCACCGTCGTCAAGGAGGCCCTGGCCGCGCTCGGGCTGTGCGACCGCTCGGTGCGCCCGCCCAGCCGGGTGCTGCCCGAGGCGCAGCGCGCCGAGGTCGCCGACCAGATCGCCGGGTGGTCCATATGACCGCCCGCATCGCCCCCGAGGAACTGCGCAGCCACCAGTGGTACGGCACCGACGGGCTCCGCTCGTTCAGCCACCGCGCCCGCACCCGCCAGCTCGGGTACCTCCCCGAGGAGCACCTGGGCAAGCCGGTCGTCGCGATCCTCAACACCTGGTCGGACATCAACCCCTGCCACGTCCACCTGCGCGACCGGGCGCAGGCCGTGAAGCGCGGGGTCTGGCAGGCGGGCGGCTTCCCGCTGGAGTTCCCGGTCTCCACGCTCTCGGAGACCTTCCAGAAGCCGACCCCGATGCTCTACCGCAACATGCTGGCGATGGAGACCGAGGAGCTGCTGCGCTCCTACCCGGTCGACGGGGCGGTGCTGCTCGGCGGCTGCGACAAGTCGACCCCGGCCCTGCTGATGGGCGCCGCGTCCGTGGACCTGCCGGCCGTCTTCGTACCGGCCGGGCCGATGCTGCCGGGGCACTGGCGCAACGAGGTCCTGGGGTCCGGCACCGACATGTGGAAGTACTGGGACG
Source organism: Streptomyces sp. SAS_281 (assembly GCF_052542855.1). Classification (NCBI taxonomy): domain Bacteria; kingdom Bacillati; phylum Actinomycetota; class Actinomycetes; order Kitasatosporales; family Streptomycetaceae; genus Streptomyces; species Streptomyces sp. SAS_281. The sequence goes on along the minus strand of NZ_JBMNDO010000023.1, from coordinate 53,057 downwards.
ACAAGCGCGCCGGGCTCATCGGTGACTGCGAGATGGGCGAGCTGGAGAACGGCCTCGCCCGCTCGCCCGGCCACTGCATGACCATGGGCACCGCGTCCACCCTGACCGCCGCCGCCGAGGCGCTCGGCGTCACCGTCCCCGGCGCCTCCTCGATCCCCGCCGTCGACTCCGGCCACGACCGGATGGCCGCCGCGTCCGGGCTGCGCATCGTCGAACTGGTGTGGCAGCAGCGGAAGCTGTCGCAGATCCTCACGGCGGAGGCGTACGAGGACGCCGTCGCGACCGTCCTCGCGCTCGGCGGGTCCACCAACGCGGTCATCCACCTCATCGCGATGGCCGGCCGCTCCGGCATCAAGCTCACCCTGGACGACTTCGACCGCATCGCCCGCACGGTCCCGGTCCTGGCCAACCTGCGCCCCGGCGGCACGTACCTGATGGAGGACTTCCACTTCGCCGGCGGGCTCCCCGGCTTCCTGGCCCGGATCGCCGACGTCCTCCACCTGGACCGGCCCACCGTCGCCCACGACACCCTGCGCGAACAGCTCGACGGGGCGCTCGTGCACAACGACGACGTCATACGGGAGCGCTCCAACCCGCTCGCCGACGAGGGCGGAGTGGCGGTGCTGCGCGGCAACCTCTGCCCGGACGGCGCCGTCATCAAGCACATCGCCGCCGAACCGCACTTGCTGCGCCACACCGGGCCCGCGGTCGTCTTCGACGACTACAGGGAGATGCAGCGCACCATCAACGACCCGGCGCTCGCGCTGACCCCCGACCACGTCCTGGTCCTGCGCAACGCGGGCCCCAAGGGCGGTCCCGGGATGCCCGAGTACGGCATGCTGCCGATCCCCGACTACCTGCTCAAGCAGGGTGTCCGGGACATGGTCAGGCTCTCCGACGCCCGGATGAGCGGCACCAGTTACGGGGCGTGCGTGCTGCACATCGCGCCCGAGTCCTACGTCGGCGGGCCCCTCGCCCTCGTCCGCACCGGTGACCTGGTCACCCTGGACGTCGAGGCCCGGCTGCTGAACCTCGACGTGTCCGACGAGGAACTGGCCCGCCGCCGCGCCGAGTGGACCCCGCCGCCCGCCCGGTACGAGCGCGGCTACCAGGCGCTCTACCAGGACCAGATCACCCAGGCCGACACCGGCTGCGACTTCGCCTTCCTGGCCCGGCCGGGAGAAGTGCCCGACCCGTACGCCGGCTGAACGGCCCCTCAGGGATTCCGGCGCCCCCTTGTTCGAGATACCGAACGCCATGCGGGAAGCGCTTGCGCACTACACGCACCACCGGCTCCGCCGCGTAACACCGCACCACCCGCACCCCCGTACAGAGAGAACGGAGACGTGTCATGGCCCAAGCCTCCGCCGCGGCCACACCGCCCAAGGTGCCCAGGCGCCGCTCCGCGAGCCCCCGCAGGCTGCCGTATCTGCTGATCGCCCCCGCGGGGCTGCTGATGCTCGGCTTCATCGCCTACCCGGTGGTCAGCGTCTTCTACTACAGCCTGCAGAACTACAACGTCACCAAGCCGTGGCGGAACGGCTTCGCGGGCTTCGACAACTTCACCCGGATCTTCACCGAGGACGACCAGTTCTGGACGACGCTCGGCTTCAGCGCCCAGTGGGTCGTCGTCCAGGTCGCGCTCCAGCTCACGCTGGGGCTCGCGCTGGCCCTGATCGTCAACCAGACCTTCATCGGCCGGGGCATCTCCCGCGCCATGGTCTTCTCGCCGTGGGCCGTCTCCGGGGTGCTGACCAGCACCATCTGGATCCTGCTCTACAACTCCTCGACCGGCTTCAGCCGCTACCTCGCGGACGCCGGCATCGGTGAGTACGGCACCTCGGTGCTCTCCGACACCGGCACCGTCTTCTGGGCCGCGACCGTCGCCGAACTCTGGCGCGGCGTCCCCTTCTTCGCCATCCTCATCCTCGCCGACCTCCAGTCCGTCTCCAAGGAGCTGTACGAGGCGGCCTCCGTGGACGGCGCCGGACGGATGCGGCAGTTCTTCCACATCACCCTGCCCCATCTGCGGGACGCGATCATCCTGTCCACGCTGCTGCGCGGGGTCTGGGAGTTCAACAACGTCGACCTGCTCTACACGCTCACCGGCGGCGGACCGGCCGGCGAGACCACCACCCTGCCGCTCTACGTCGCCAACACCGGCATCGAGGGCCACGACTTCGGCTACGCCTCCGCGCTCACCACCGTCGCCTTCGTGATCCTCCTCTTCTGCTCGATCGTCTATCTGCGCCTGAGCAAGTTCGGAGGCGACCACAAGTGACTGCCGCCCTCGCCGAGAAGAACGGCACCCACGCCGCACGGCCGGCCACCCCCGAGGGCCCGCCGCCCGCCACACCCCGCCGCAGGCCCGGCCGCGAACGCGCCTTCGACGACGTACCGCGCTGGCAGATCTACGTGCCCCTGGGCATCTACCTGGTCTTCACGCTGGTCCCGTTCTACTGGATGTTCCTCTTCGCCGTACGGCCCGCGGGCTCCACCTCGCTGGTGCCGTGGCCGATGACCGGGGAGCACTTCTCCAAGGTCTGGAACGAACGCAGCTTCGCCGTCTTCTTCCAGAACAGCATGATCGTCGGCGTCTGCACGCTGGTCGCCACGACCCTCGTCGCGCTGGCCGGCGGCTACGCCCTCGCCCGGTTCGACTTCAAGATCAAGAACGGCTTCATGCTGGCGCTGCTCTGCTCGCAGTTCATCCCCGGCGCGCTGATGCTCGTCCCGCTCTTCGAGATCTTCAAGAACCTCCAGATGATCAACTCCCTGGGGAGCGTGGTCATCGCCGAGACGGTCTTCCAGCTGCCGCTCTCCATCATCCTGATCAGCGGATTCATCAAGAACGTGCCGCCTTCCCTGGAGGAGGCCGCCTGGGTGGACGGCTGCTCGCGCTTCCGGGCCTTCTGCGCGGTCGTGCTGCCGCTGCTGCGCCCCGGGCTCATCGCCGTCGGCTCGTTCGCCTTCGTGCACAGCTGGAACCACTTCCTGTTCGCCCTGATGTTCCTCAGCGAGCAGGACAAGCAGACGATCCCGGTCGGCCTGAACACCCTCATCGGCGCGGACAGCGTCGACCTGGGCGCACTCGCCGCGGGCGGGGTGATCGCCGCGGTGCCCGTGGTGATCGTCTTCGCCTTCATCCAGAAGTGGCTGATCACCGGCTTCAGCGCCGGCGCCGTGAAGGGGTGACGGACATGACCTCGCTGCCCCCCACCGCCACCCCCGTGCCGATCGTCCTCGCGGGCGCCCGGGGCCACGGCCGCTGGCACCTCGCCAACCTCCGCCGCCTCCAGCACCAGGGCCTCGTCCGCCTCGCCGGCATCTGCGAGCTCACCCCGCTCGACGCCACCGAGCTCGACGCCTTCGCGGACGAACCCCCCGAGCAGTCCGCCGACTTCGGCGCCCTCCTGGACTCCACCGGGGCCCGCGCCGCCGTCATCTGCACCCCCATCCAGACCCACACCGCCCTCGCCCTGACCGCCGCCGGGCGCGGCGTGCACCTCCTCCTGGAGAAACCGCCCGCCGCCACCCGCGCCGACTTCGACCGCATCCTCGCCGGGGTGCGCGACGCGGGCATCGCCTGCCAGGTCGGCTTCCAGTCCTTCGGCTCGCACGCCGTCCCCGCCATCCGGGAACTCGTCGCCACCGGCGCCATCGGCACCGTCCGGGGCTACGCGGCGGCAGGCGCCTGGGTCCGCGACGACGCCTACTACCGGCGTGCGCCCTGGGCCGGGCGGCGCCGCATCGGCGACACCGACGTGGTCGACGGCGTCCTCACCAACCCGCTCGCCCACGCCGTCGCCACCGCCCTCGAACTCGCCGGCACCACCGCCGAGGACGTCACCTCCATCGACACCGAACTCTTCCGCACCCACGACATCGAGGCCGACGACACCTCCTGCGTACGCGTCACCACCGCGTCCGGACCACCCGTCACCGCCGCCGTCACCCTCTGCGCCGAACAGGCGGGGGAGCCGTACGTCATCGTCCACGGCGACCGCGGCCGCATCACCTTCTGGTACAAGCAGGACCGAGTCCTCGTCCAGCGCGCCGGACACGGCCCGCTGGAAACCGTGCACGGGCGCACCGACCTCCTGGAGAACCTGGTCGCCCACCTGACGGAGGGCACCCCGCTCCTCGTACCGCCGGAGCGCACCGGCGCGTTCATGGAGGTCGTGGAGGCGGTACGGACCGCGCCCGAACCCCGCCCCCTGCCGTCCGGTGCCTGGCACACCGCCCCCGTCCCAGGCACCGGCGCCACCCGCCGGGTGGTGCGCGGCATCGACGCCCTGGTCGCGTCCGGTGCCGAGACCCTCGCGCTCTTCTCGGAACTCGGCGCCCCCTGGGCGCTCAGCGAGGTGACCTCCTCATGACGACCACCGCACTGCTCAGCTGCGCCGGCCGCCCCGTCGGCCGCTACACCTACCTCCCCGCCGACGCGGGACGCCCCTACCTCCACCCGGTCACCACCCTCGCCGGCACCCCCGTCACCGAGGAGCGCCCGGCCGACCACATCCACCACCTCGGCGCCTCCGTCGCCGTCCCGGACGTCTCCGGGCACAACTTCTGGGGCGGGCGCACCTTCGTCCGGGGCCAGGGGCCCACCGCGCTCGACAACCACGGCATCCAGCGCCACCTCGGCTGGAAGCTGTGCGACCCGGACGGCTTCGTGGAGGAGCTCGGCTGGGAGGCCGACGGCGGCGAACTGCTGCGCGAGCACCGCACGGTGGCCGCCGTCGCCCTCTCGGACACCGCCTGGGCGCTGGACTTCTCCTTCTCGCTCACCAACCCCGGCCCCGGCGACCTGTCGATCGGCAGCCCCGCCACCAACGGCCGCCCCGGCGCCGGCTACGGCGGGTTCTTCTGGCGCGCCCCCAAGGAGGCGGCCGCGCCCGCCGTGTTCGGCCCGACGGCGGACGGCGAGGAGGCGGTGCACGGCAGGGCCGCCGACTGGGTCGCGCTCTGCGGCGACGGCTGGTCCCTGGTCTTCGCCGGGGCCACCGAGGAGACCCGCCGCGACCCGTGGTTCGTGCGCACCGCCGAGTACCCGGGCGTCGGCTCCTCCCTCGCCGCCGCCGTACGGCTGCCCGTCCCCGCCGGCGCCACCGTCGTGCGCCGGATCGTCACCGTCGTCGCGGACGGCCGCCTCGACCGGGCGGGCGCCGCCGACCTCGTCCGCCGGGCGGTGACCGCGTGAACGGCATCCGTCCCTGGACCGCCGACCTCGTCGACGGCACCTACCGCAACCCGGTCCTGAACGCCGACTGGTCGGACCCCGACGTCATCCGCGTCGGCGACGACTTCTACCTCACCGCCTCCAGCTTCGGCCGCGCCCCCGGGCTGCCGCTGCTGCACTCCCGCGACCTCGTCAACTGGACGCTGACCGGGCACGCCCTGGACCGCCTGGAGCCCGCCGCCGAATTCGCGGTGCCCCGCCACGACTGCGGGGTGTGGGCGCCCTCGCTGCGGCACCACGCCGGACGGTTCTGGATCTTCTGGGGCGACCCCGACCACGGCATCCAGCAGATCAGCGCCGAGGACATCCGGGGCCCGTGGACCGCGCCGCACCTGGTGAAGGCGGGCCGGGGGCTGATCGACCCGTGCCCGCTGTGGGACGAGGAGACCGGCGAGGCGTACCTCGTGCACGCCTGGGCCAAGTCCCGCTCCGGGATCAAGAACCGGCTCACCGGACACCGGATGAGCCCCGACGGGCGGGAACTGCTGGACGGCGGCAAGACCCTGATCGACGCCGACACGCTGCCCGGCTGGTTCACCCTGGAGGGCCCCAAGCTCTACCGGCGCGGCGGCGAGTTCTGGATCCTCGCCCCGGCGGGCGGCGTCGCGACGGGCTGGCAGGGCGCCTTCCGCTCCCGCGACTTCTTCGGTCCCTACGAGGAGCGCGTCGTCCTCGCCCAGGGCCGGACCGGCGTCAACGGCCCGCACCAGGGCGGCTGGGTGACCACCCCGTCCGGTGAGGACTGGTTCCTGCACTTCCAGGAGTGCGGGGCGTACGGCCGCGTGGTGCACCTCCAGCCGATGCGCTGGGACGGTGACGGCTGGCCGGTCATCGGTGACGCCGGCGAACCCGTCGCCACGCACCGCAAGCCCGCGCTGCCCGCCCAGCCCGTCGAGGCCCCGGCCTGCGACGACGGCTTCCCGGGCGGCCGGTACGGCAGGCAGTGGCAGTGGACGGCGAACCCGCGCCCCGGCTGGACCGTCGAGCACGCCGGGGACGGGCTGCGGCTGAGCTGCGTACCGGCCCAGGACACGCACGACCTGCGGCTCCTGCCCCACGTACTGGTCCAGCGGCTGCCCGCCGAGACGTTCACCGCCGAGGTCGGACTGGCCCTGGACAGCGAGGCGCCAGGAGCGAGGGCGGGGTTCGCCGTGCTCGGGGACGCCTACTCCTGGATCGGCCTCGAACGGCAGGCGGAGGGCGGGGTGCGGCTGGTGCACCGGTTCGCCGAGACGACCGCCACCGCCGAGCGCGACGCGGGGCACGCCAGGCCCGCGCCCTCCGGCACGGCGCGGCTGCGGATCGAGGTGGCGCCCGGCGCCCGGTGCCGCTTCCTCGCCGACACCGGGGACGGGGCCGGGTTCCAGCCCTCCGGGCAGGTCTTCGCCGCCACCCCGTGGCGCTGGGTCGGCGCGCTGCTCGGACTGTTCGCCACCGCGCCGCCCGGGACGGGCCCGACCGGGACCGCCCGCTTCACCGGCTTCCACGTAACCGCGTAACCGGACCACCGTCCGGCGCACAACCCCCCATGCACGCGTACGACCCGAGAGACCCGAGAGAACCGAGAGAGAAGAGCCGATCATGAACATCTCGAAGACGCAGCGGGGGCGCGCCGCGGCCGCCGTCTCCCTCGCGGCGGTGCTCGCCCTGACGGCGACCGCGTGCGGCGACGACGGCAGCGACAGCGGCAACGAGGGCAGCGGCAAGGGCGAGATCACCTTCTGGGACAACAACGGCGGTCCGCGCACCGCCGTCTGGAAGGAGATCATCCAGGACTTCGAGAAGAAGAACCCGGACATCAAGGTCAAGTACGTGCCGATCCCGATCGCCGACGTGCAGTCCAAGTACGACACGGCCATCGCGGGCGGCGGAGTGCCGGACGTCGGCGGCGTCGGCACCGCCTACCTGGCCAACATCGTCTCGCAGGAGGCCCTGGAACCGCTGGGCGACCGCATCAAGGACTCCTCCCTCAACGGCAAGCTCGTCGAGGGCATGGTCGAGAGCGTCAAGGACGCGGCCGGCCGGGGCGACGAGATGTACACCGTGCCGACCTCCGCGAACAACGGCGCGCTGTGGTACCGCACCGACCTCTTCAAGGCGGCGGGGCTCGACGCGCCCACCACCTGGGCGAAGTTCTACGAGGCGGCCGAGAAGCTGACCGACGCCAAGCACAACAAGTTCGGCTACACCATCCGCGGCGGCGCCGGCTCGATCGCCCAGGCCGTCGACGCGGCGTACGGGCAGTCCGGCATCACGGAGTTCTGGAACGGCGACAAGACCACCCTCAACGACCCGAAGAACGTGGCGGCGCTGCAGAAGTACGTCGCCCTCTACAAGAAGACGACGCCGTCCGCCGACGTCAACAACGACTTCACCAAGATGGTCGCCCAGTTCGACACCGGCACCATCGGCATGCTGAGCCACAACCTCGGCTCCTACCAGGACCACCTGAAGGCACTCGGCAAGGACAAGTTCGCCGGCATACCCAACCCGGTCGGCGACGGCGGCACCCGCGTCCAGGTCTCCAACCCGGTCGACGGCCTCGGCCTGTTCAAGGCGAGCAAGAACAAGACGGCCGCCTGGAAGTTCATCGAGTTCGCCGCGTCCCACGAGTCGAACAGCAAGTGGAACGAGTCCGCGGGCGCCATCCCGGCCAACACCGAGGCCGCCAAGGACCCGTGGATCAGCGAGGCCGCGCCGACCGAGCTGGCCGCGAAGGCCCTCACCGACGGCTCCACCAAGATCGTCCAGCTGCCGTACTACCTGCCCGACTGGAACAACATCAGCAAGGCCGACAACGAGCCGGAGTTCCAGAAGCTGCTGCTCGGCAAGGTCACGGCCAAGGCGTTCCTGGACAAGATGGCCGACGAGCTGAACGCGGCCCAGAAGGAGTGGAAGGAGCGGAGCAAGGGCTGACCCCGCTCCCGCCGGCGCGGGGCCGGTGGCGGGACCTCCGTCAGGCGGCCCGCCCCGCCCCGCAGCCCCTGCCCTTCTGCGTACCCACCCACGAGAGAGGCAGTTCCACCGTGTCACTGACCCGCAGGCAGACCGCGGCCGCCCTCGCCGCGCTGCCCCTGGCGCTCGCCGCCACCCCGGCGACGGCGCACGGCGCCGCCCGCCGCACCCGCACCGTGCACATCGCGGGCGACTCGACCGCCGCGCAGAAGTACGCCGACGCCGCCCCCGAGACCGGCTGGGGCATGGCCCTGCCGTTCTTCCTCGGGCAAGGGCTCACCGTGGCCAACCACGCCATGAACGGACGCAGTTCCAAGAGCTTCATCGACGAGGGACTGCTCGCCGCCCTGCTGCCGGGGGTCCGCCCGGGCGACCTCCTGCTGATCCAGTTCGGGCACAACGACGAGAAGACCGAGGATCCGGCGCGCGGCACCGATCCGTACACCACCTATCAGGACTGCCTGCGCGTCTACATCGCCGAGGCCCGTGCCCGGCGCGCCCGGCCCGTGCTGATCACCCCGGTCGAGCGTCGCAGGTTCGCCGCCGACGGCACCGCCAAGCCCACCCACGGCGACTACCCGGCCGCCATGCGCGCCCTGGCCGCCGAGGAGCGGGTCCCCCTGCTCGACCTGCAGGCCCGCACCCTCGCCCGCTGGCAGGAACTCGGGCCCGACGGCACCGAGGCGTACTTCAACTGGCTGGAGCCCGGCGAGTCCCCCAACTACCCCGACGGGCGGCAGGACAACACCCACTTCCGGCCCGCCGGCGCCGTCGAGGTCGCCCGGATGACGGCTCGCGCCCTGCTCGACGCGCGCGTGCTCGTCCCGCGAGAACTGCGCCGGCTCGGCGCAGACGTGCCCGAGACGTGGATCAGCTGGCCGCCGGCCTCCTGACGCCCGCGCCACCCCTTCCCTCCCTCACAGGTCCCGCACGAGAACCGAGGATTTGTCATGTCCGCATACACTTCTGCTCGCAGGAACCGCGCCCGCGCCATCGCCGTCGCGATGGGCTGCGCCTCGCTGGCCCTCGCCCTGAGCGTCCCCGCGCAGGCGGCCCCGCACCCGCACGGCAAGGGGGGCGCCGAGCGCGCCGTCCTCGCGAAGGGCGACGGCTGGGCCTCCGCCGAGGGCTCCACCACCGGCGGTGCCGCCGCGACGCCCGACCACGTCTACACCGTCCACAACCGCGCCGAACTCATCGCCGCCTTCGAGGACGCGGGCGACGCGCCGAAGATCGTCCGGATCGCCGGGACCGTCCACGGCAACGCCGACGCCGAGGGCAACCCGATCGGCTGCGAGGCGTACCAGACGGACGGCTACACCCTGGACAAGTACCTCGCCGCCTACGACCCCGGGACCTGGGGCCGCGAGGAGGTCCCCGCCGGGCCGATGGAGGACGCCCGGCTCGCCTCCGCCAAGCTGCAGAAGGCCGCCGTCAACGTCTACGTGCCCTCCAACACCACGCTGATCGGCGTCGGCAGGGACGCCACGGTCATCGGCGCCTCGATCCAGATCCAGAACGTCTCCAACGTCATCGTCCGCAACATCAGCTTCGAGGACACCTACGACTGCTTCCCCCAGTGGGACCCGACCGACGGCGACACGGGCCACTGGAACTCCGAGTACGACAACCTCGTCGTCTACGGTTCCGACCACGTCTGGGTCGACCACAACACCTTCAGCGACGGGGACCGCCCCGACGCCGACCAGCCCCGGTACTTCAACGAGCTGTACCAGCAGCACGACGGGCTCTTCGACATCGTCAAGGGCGCCGACCTGGTCACCGCCTCGTGGAACGTCCTCAAGGACCACGACAAGACGATGCTCCTCGGCAACAGCGACAAGGCCGGGGCCACCGACCGGGGCAAGCTCCGCGTCACCCTGCACCACAACCTGTTCAAGGACGTCAACGAGCGCGCGCCCCGCGTCCGCTTCGGCCAGGTCGACTCCTACAACAACCACTTCGTCGCCACGAAGGGCAGCGTCTACGGCTACTCGTACGGGATCGGCGCCGAGTCCCACCTCGTCGCGGAGCACAACGCGTTCACGCTCAGCGGCGAGTTCGACAAGGCGAAGATCCTCAAGAAGTGGTCCGAGTCCTCGCTCACGGCCGCCGACAACTGGGTCAACGGCCGCCGCACCGACCTGATCGCCGTCCACAACGCGGGCGTCCCCGAGGAGCAGCTGACCACGGGCGCCGGCTGGACCCCGACCCTGCGCAACCGGATCGACCACCCGCTGCTGGTGCCGCTCGTCGTGGGCCTCGGCGCGGGCGCGGGCCGTCTGCCCGGCGCCTGACAGCCGCCCCCTTCCTCCGCCGGCGCCCGCGCGGCGCCGGCGGAGGCCGCCCCCGCAAAGGAGACCCATGCCCACCCGCCGTACCGCCCTGGCCCTCCTCGCCGGCTCCACCACCGCACTCGCCCTCTCCACCGCCACGCCCGCCCTCGCGCACGGGCGCCCCTTCGGCCGCTACGGCTCACCCGCCCACCGCCTCGACCGCGCGACCCTGTACGTCGACGCGCGGGGCCGGGGCGACCACACCACCGTCCAGGCCGCCGTGGACGCCGCCACCGGCACCGGACGCACCCTGGTCATCGCCCCCGGCACCTACCGGGAGACCGTCGACATCCCGGCCGACCGGACCGGCCTCACCCTCGTCGGCGCGAGCGGCGACCCGCGCGACACGGTGATCGTGTACGACAACGCCAACGGCACCCCGCGCCCCGACGGCTCGGGCACCTACGGCACCAGCGGGTCCGCCACCGTCACCGCCCGGCCCGCCGGGCTCACCGCCCGCCATCTGACCTTCGCCAACGACTGGCTGCGCGCCGACCACCCGGACTACACCGGCACCCAGGCCGTCGCCATCAAGGTGACCGGCGACCGCTCGTCGTTCACCGGCTGCCGCTTCCTGGGCCACCAGGACACGCTGTACGCGGACTCCCCGTCGCTCACCGTCTTCGCCCGGCAGTACTACCGCGACTGCTACGTGGAGGGGGACGTCGACTTCGTCTTCGGACGGGCCTCCGCCGTCCTGGACCGCTGCCACTTCCGCACCCTGGCCCGCACCGACCTGGCCGGGCCGCCCCACGGCTTCGTCTTCGCGCCCAGTACCGCCGGGGCCGACCCGTACGGCTTCCTGGTCCTGCGCTCCCGCGTCACCAGCACGGCCCCCGACGGGTACTTCAAGCTCGCCCGCCCCTGGGTGCCGTCGTCGGACCCGACCGCGCACCCCATGCTGACCGTGCGCGACAGCCACCTCGGCGCGGGCATCGACACGGACGAGCCGTACGGCACCATGTCGGCCGGCTTCCCGTGGCAGGACCAGCGGTTCGCGGAGTACCGCAACACGGGCCCCGGCGCGCGCGTCACCGTCCCGGCCAACCGGCCGCAGCTCTCCCGGGCCGAGGCGCGGGAGCACACCCCGGCCGCGTGGTTCGGCGACTGGCGGCCGTAGCGCGGCCGGTCAGCGCGGACGCCGGAAGTGGTCGCCCACCGACGCCTTCCCGCCCGAGGCGCGGACCGCGTGCGCGGTCACGTAGTCGCCGGTGGCGTCCCGGTCGCCCTCCGCGTGGTTGTACTGCCCGGCGAACGTGTGCGTGCCGGCCGGGACGGTCCGCCCGGCGCGCAGCGTCCACCGGTAGACCAGATAGCCGCCGCTCTCGTTCACCGACACGGTGAAGTCCGGCTCGGGCAGGGAGCGCCAGGAGCCGGTGCTGTTCACCCCGCCCGTCAGGGCGACCCGCAGCTCCACGGTGAGCGCGGACAGCGGCTCGGTCGTCCGCAGCGTGACGTTGCTCTGCGCCCAGTACGCGTTGGAGTGCGGGTCGACCACACCGCCGGTCCACAGCGGTCCGTCCTCGGGCCGCAGCTCGTCCCGGGCGGCCGGGGTGCTCGCGGCGGGCGAGGGCGCCGATGCCACCTGCCCGCCGCGCGCCCGGTCGTCGTCGCCCGCCGAGGTGACCGCGAACGCGCCGGCCGCCAGCACCCCGCAGACCGCCGCCGTCGCCCCGGCCACCCGCAGCCACGGACGCACCGCGCGCGGCGGGCGCACGGACCGGGGCGCCTGGGCGCCGCCCGCCATCCCGCGCTCGATCCGGGCCAGCATCCGGGCCCGGTCGGGGCGGTGGGCCCCGGCGGCTTCCCGCAACCGCCCGGACAGCTCCTCGTCCTTCACCGGTCTCCTCCGCTGCGCTGCGCCGCGACGGCCACCCGGACCCGTGCGGCGGGCGTCTCCGGCCCCAGCAGCCGCTGCAGTTCCGCGACGGCGCGCGAGGTCTGGCTCTTCACCGTACCCACCGAGATCCCCAGCACCAGCGAGGTGTCCCGCTCCGAGAGGTCGAAGGCGTGCCGCAGCACCACACAGGCCCGCTTGCGGAACGGCAGCCGCCGCAGCGCCTCCTGCACGTCCACCACCGCCGGTACGTCGGGCCCCTCGGCCGCCCCGTCGTCCCCGCCGCCGCGCGGCGCCCAGAACAGGGCGATCCGGCGGCGCTCGCGGACCGCGCTGCGGATGCGTGTCCTGGCCAGGTTGGCGACCACGCCCCGCGCGTACGCCACCGGGTGCCCGGCCTCGCGGACCCGGTCCCAGCGGTGCCAGAGCGCCAGCAGGGCGTCGGCCGCGAGGTCGTCGGCGGCATCGGCCTCGCCGGTCAGCAGATGGGCGAGGCGGGCCAGTTCCGCGTAATGCGCCTCGAAGAACTCATGGAACTCGGCGGCGGCGGCATCGTCGACTGCTGTGCCCACGGCTACCTCGTCCCCTGCGCCTCGCACGCCCGGCCCGTCCGGATACGCCCCCGCCGGGGCGAGAGCGTATCGCAAGCGCTTCGACAGGGGGCGGGTCTACCGCCGCAGCGCAGCCTCCATCATCTTCCTGGCGACCGGCGCCGCGAGCCCGTTGCCGCTGACCTCCGACGCGGTCGAACCGGAGTCCTCCACGATCACCGCGACCGCGACCTCCTGGCCGCCGGACTTCGCGTACGAGGTGAACCAGGCGTACGGGGTGTTGCTGTTGTCCACGCCGTTCTCCGCGGTGCCCGTCTTGCCGCCGACCTCGGCCCCGGCGATCCGGGCGTTGGTGCCGGTGCCCTTCTCCACCACGGTCACCATGGCGCTCCGCAGCTGCTTCGCGGTGTCCTCGGAGACGATCCGCTTCGTGTCGCCGTCCGCGAAGTCCTCCAGCGTGCCGCCGTCCCCGTCGGTCACCTTCGACACCATGTGCGGGGCGGCCAGCTCACCGCCGTTGGCGAGCGCGGCGGAGACCATCGCCATCTGGAGCGGGGTCGCGGTCACCTCGAACTGACCGATGCCCGACAGCGCCGTCTGCGCCTTGTCCATGTCCGTCGGGTACACGCTCTCGGACGCCCGCACCGGCACGTCCAGCTTCTCCTCGTTGAAGCCGAACTTCTCCGCCATGGCCCGCACCTTCTCCTGGCCCAGGTCGGCGGCGACCTTGCCGAAGACGTTGTTGCACGAGTACTGGAGGGCGACGCGCAGCGAGGCGTTCTCGCAGGGGGCGGAGGCGCTCTCGTTCCGCAGCGGGGTGCTGGTGCCCGGCAGGGTGTACGGGACGGGGCTCTTCGTCGGCTCGTCCACGGAGTCGTACAGCCCGTTCTCCAGCGCCGCCGACGCCACGACCAGCTTGAACGTCGAGCCGGGTGCGAGCGGCTGCCGCATGGCGCGGTTGACGAGCGGCTTGTCCGGGTCGCTCAGCAGCTTCTTCCAGGTGTCGCCGTCGTTCGTGCCGCTGATGTCCGACGGGTCGTACGACGGGGAGGAGACCATGCCCAGGATCTGGCCGCTCCTCGGGTCGATCGCCACGGCCGCGCCCTTGTCGTCGCCGAGCGCGTCGCTCGCCGCCCTCTGGACGTCGGGGTCGATCGTCGTCACCACGTCACCGGGCGCGGACCGCTTCCCGGTGATCGCGCCCAGCGGACTCTTCAGCCGGTCGTCCGTGCCGTCCAGCACATGGCTGTAGATCCCTTCGAGCTGCGTCGAACCGTACGCCTGCGAGCTGTAGCCGGTCACGGACGAATAGAGGTCGCCCTGCTTGTAGGTGCGCTTGTACGCGAGATCGCTGCCCTCCGTCCGCTTCGAGCCCGTGACCGGCGAACCGCCCACGATGATGTCGCCCAGCGGCTGCGCGTACTGCGCGATGATCTTCCGCCGGTTGTGGTCGTCGTCTGCGAGCGCCTTGGCCTGGTACGCCTGCACCCAGGTCGCCCGCCCGAGGAGGGCGAGGACCAGCAGCAGGCAGAAGACCGAGGCGCGCCTTATCGTCTTGTTCATCCCGCATGAGGGACGAGCGGCGTCCGGCGGGGCGTTCCCGGTTGTGCCGTTTCTCACCGCTTCCTCATACGGTGACGACGGCGTGCGCGGCCGTACGGGCTCAGCCCGGCGTGATGAACCCCGACTCGTACGCCGTGATGACCGCCTGGGTACGATCCCGGGCCCCGGTCTTCGCGAGGACCGCCGCCACATGCGTCTTGGCCGTCGCCGCGCCCACCGCCAGCCGGTCCGCGATCTCCGCGTTCGTCAACCCCGCCGCGATCAGCCGCAGCACCTGCGCCTCCCGTTCGGTGAGCCGCGCGGCCCAGGGCGGGGCGGGGGCCGGTGCGGGCGTCCCGTACGCGGCGGCGAGGTGCCGCACGGCGGCCGGGAAGAGCAGCGAGTCGCCGCACGCCACCAGGCGGACCGCCTGCACCAGCTCCTCGGCCGCCGCCCGCTTCAGCAGGAAACCCGCCGCCCCGGCGCGCAGCGCCTCGTACACGTAGGCGTCGTGCTCGAAGGTGGTGACGACCACGACGCGGGGGGCCGGGTCCGGACCGGCGAGGATCTGCTCGGTGGCCCGGATGCCGTCCGTCTCGGGCATCCGCACATCCATCAGCACCACGTCGGGCCGCAGCGCCCGCACCACGGAGACCGCCTCGGCCCCCGTGGCCGCCTCCCCGACGACCTCCAGGCCGTCCTCGGCGTCCAGGATGGCCCGCAGCGCGGTGCGCACCATGCGTTCGTCGTCGGCGAGGACGATCCGGACCGGCGTGCTCATCGTGGCTCCTTCGCGCGGGTGTGCAGGGGGAGGCGGGCGGCCAGCCGCCACACGCCGTCGTCGCGGGGCCCCGCCTCGGTGGCGCCGCCGAGCAGCAGGGCGCGTTCCGCGACACCGGTCAGGCCGCGTCCGCCGCCGGGCCGGGCTGCCGGGGGGCCGGGCGGGAGCGCGCTGTCCAGGACGAGCGTCAGCTCGCGGCGGCCGACGCCGACCCGCAGCCGGACCGGCGTACCGGGGACGCCGTGCCGCAGCGCGTTGCTCAGACCCTCCTGGACGATCCGGTACGCCTCGGCCGAGACGGGTCCGGACACCGCGCCCGGGTCGCCGTCGGCCTCGTAGCGCACGGGCACCCCGCACCGGGCGAGCAGCCCGCCGAGCGCGTCGAGGCCGGGGCCCGCGAGCGTGCCGGACCCGTCACCGTCCTGCCGCAACAGGCCGAGCACCGCGTCGAGTTCGCCGACCGTGCGCCGCGTGGTCTCCTCGATCGCGGTGAGCGCCTGCCGGGCGAACTCGGGATCGCTGTCCAGGACCCGGCGGGCGGCCCCCGCCTGGAGGGTGACGGCGCTCAGCGCGTGGCCGACCGAGTCGTGCAGTTCGCGGGCGAGCCGGTTGCGCACGGCCAGCTCGGCAGCCCGGCGCTCGGCGGCGGCGAGCCGGTCGTCCGGGGTCGGGCCGAGCAGCACCGGCGCCCGGTTCGCGAGCAGCGCCCCGGCCGCCGCCGCGCACCCCGCCAGCGCGACGAGCATGGCCGCCCCGGCCGGGGGCGCGACGGCCAGGACCCAGGTGTGGTCCAGGGCCGGAGGAGCGTCCAGGGCGGCGGACTCGCGAAGGGCCGGGACGAACGGCAGCGCCATCACGCAGACCGCGAACGGGACGAGCGCCAGGGTCATCCCGCTGATGATCCCGCCGAGCCCCACGTGCAGCGTGAACCAGGCGGCCGAGCGCACCCGCGCCTGCCGGGAGGCGGCGGGCCCGTCCGCGAGCGGCCGGTCCGGGGCCGGACCGCACAGGGCGCGGGCGGTGGCCGCCGAGAGGGGCCGGGCGGTGGGCAGCAGCGCGGTGACGGCGGCCATCGGCAGCGCGTAACCGAAGGCGGAGAACTGGGCGGAGAGCGAGGTGAAGGCGTTGGTGCCGGGTGCGTACAGCCCGACGACCACCGTGCCGACCAGGAAGTACGGCATCAGCAGGGCACCGCCGATGATCAGATGCAGCCAGCGCAGCCGGGCGCGCCGGCCCACCAGCCGGACTGTCAGCGGGGTCATGCCGGGGCGCCCCGGGTCCCGGCCGCGCGCTCCGCGAAGAAGTACGCGCCGAGGGTCACCACCAGCGTCCCGACCAGCATCTGCACAGCGTAGGTGAGCACCATGCCGGGCGTGGCCCTTTCCGCGCCCTCCCCGGCCGGGCCCAGCGCGGCCAGGCAGAGCCAGCCGCCCCAGCAGGCCGTCGCCCCCGACCCACCCCAGGCCAGTGCGAGCGGCACCCGCAGCGGCAGCGCGGACCGGCGGAAGGCGAGCAGCAGCACCCCGGCCACGGTGGCCGCGATCCACAGCACGTACACCGCCTCCAGCACGTGGAAACCGCTGTCCCGCCCGGCCGCCCGGTCCGGGGTGAGACCGGCCGTCGAGCCCGCCGCCCAGAGCAGATGCGCGGTGCCGGGCGCCAGGGCGAGGAGCGACGCGGCGACGGCGGCCGCCCGCAGCGCGGGCGCGGTCGGGCTCGCGGGCAGCTCGCCCAGCGTGCCCCGCCAGAGGTGGCCCCAGCGGTCGCGGGCGTACAGCACGAACAGGGCGCCGAGGGACAGCCCCTGGAGGATGAAGCCGCCGTAGACGACGCCGAACACCCACTCGCGCAGGAACGGCCGGCCGGCCGCGGCCTCCGCACCGCCGGTGCCCCCGCCCAGCGCCCGGACCAGCAACTGCGCCGGATAGCCGGTCATGATCGGAAGCAGCAGCCCGGTCGCCGTCCACATCGGCAGCGCGAGCAGCCAGGCCGGCACCCGCAGCCCCCACGGCCGGGTGAGCAGGAGGGCCAGGGCGACCACCGCGCCGTCCATCAGCACGGAACCGCCGTTGGCGACGGCCATCAGGGCGCGGTGGTCCAGCAGCACGCTGCCGTCCGGGATTCCGGTCCGGCTGCCCGCCAGCCACGCGATCTTGAGTGTGATGTACGGGAGGCAGGAGACCACGGCGACGGTGCGAAGCCCGGCGCGGGCGGAGGCGGATGTCATGGCCCCCACGCTGCCGGGCGGCGCGCCCGCGCACGTCCTGCCCGGCGACGATCCGCCTCCGCCGCACGGGGGAGGCGGACCGGGGTGTCAGAGCCTGCGGGTGGCGAGCGTCAGCCGGTCCCGCGCATCGAACAGCGCGTCCTTGACCATCTGCTCGTGCGCGGGCGTGAGCCGGGCGACCGGCACCGAGCAGCTGATGGCGTCCCGGGCCGGGGTGCGGTACGGGACGGCGACACCGAAGCAGCGCAGCCCCAGCGTGTTCTCCTCGCGGTCCACCGCGTACCCCTGCTCGCGGATCTGGTGCAGCTCCTCGATGAGCTTCTCGCGGTCGGTCAGGGTGTGCTCGGTGAGCGCGGGCAGCGTCTCGGGCAGCATCTTGCGGACCTGCTCGTCGCTGTAGGTGGCCAGCAGCGCCTTGCCGAGCGAGGTGGAGTGGGCGGGCAGCCGGCGGCCGACGCGGGTGAAGGGGCGCAGATAGTGCTGGGACTGGCGGGTGGCGAGGTAGACCACGTTGGTGCCGTCGAGCCGGGCCAGGTGGATGGTCTCCGTGGTGTCGTCGGAGAGCCGGTCGAGCGTGGGACGGGCCGCGGCGACGACCTCGTCGCCGTCGATGTACGAGGTGCCGACCAGCAGGGCCCGTACGCCGATCCCGTAGCGCGTGCCCGTCGCGTCGGTCTCCACCCAGCCCAGCTCGACCAGGGTGCGCAGCAGCATGTAGAGGCTGGACTTCGGGTAGCCGACGGCCTCCTGGACCGCGGCGAGCGAGTGCATGCCGGGCCGCCCCGCGAAGTACTCCAGCAGTTCGACCGTCCGTACCGCGGACTTGACCTGTGCCCCACCCGACTCGGGAACCGACATCGCCCTGTGCCCCTTTCACCCCGCCGACGAAACCCTGCGACTTCTTGCCAACACCGAACGCCCGGAAATAGAGTCGCTTCACATTCACGTTCAGGAACGCTGTTCAGAATACCGAACAGCTTATACCGGACGACTTCTGATGTGCGGCAGTGGAGCGGAAGGAAACACGGTGGCAGCAACACCAGTCTGGAGCGTCGACCCCCGCACCGGGAACCCGCGCGAGCAGGTTGCGGTGGAGGCCACAGCGGAGGAGGTCGACCGCGCGGTCCGCGCCGCTCACGCGGTACGCGACTCCCTCGCCGACCGCACCACGCGCGCCGCGTTCCTGCGCACGGCCGCCGAACTGCTCACCGAGGCCGGGGAGCACGTCATCGAGGCCGCCGACGCCGAGACGGCCCTCGGCCCGGCCCGGCTGACCGGCGAACTCGCGCGCACCGCAGCCCAGTTGCGGGCCTTCGCGGAGGTCGTCGACGAGGGCGCCTACCTCGACATCCACATCGACCACGCGGACGCCACCCGCACCCCGCCCTGGCCCGACCTGCGCCGCTACAAGATCCCGCTCGGCGTCGTCGCGGTCTACGCCGCCAGCAACTTCCCGCTGGCCTTCTCCGTCCCCGGCGGCGACACCGCCAGCGCCCTCGCGGCCGGCTGCCCCGTCGTCGTCAAGGCCCACCCGGACCACCCGGCGACCTCCGAGCTGTGCGCCTCGATCCTGCGCCGGGCCGCCGCGCGCACCGGTTTGCCCGAAGACGTCGTCACCCTCGTCCACGGCTTCGACGCCGGCGTCGCCCTCGTCCGCCACCCGCTCGTCGCCGCCGCCGGCTTCACCGGCTCGGTGCGCGGCGGGCGCGCCCTGTTCGACGCGGCCGCCGCCCGCCCCGCCCCCATCCCCTTCCACGGCGAGCTGGGCTCCCTCAACCCCGTCGTCGTCACCGAGGCCGCCGCCGCCGAGCGCGGCGAGGAGATCGGTTCGGGCCTGGCCGGTTCGATGACCATGGGCGCGGGCCAGTTCTGCACCAAGCCCGGATTCGTCCTGGTCCCCGAGGGCCAGGGCGGCGACCGCCTGCTCAAGGCGCTCACCGAGGCCGTCAGCGACACCGAGGCCGGCGTCCTGCTCGACCACCGCATGCGCGACGCCTTCCTCGCCGGGGTCACCGAGCGCACCGCGCTCCCCGGGGTCGAAGCCCCCGTCACCCCCGGCGCCGGCGGCGAGCACACCGTCGCGGCCGGCTTCCTGACCGTCCCGGCCCGCACACTCACCGCCGAGGGCCCGCACGACGCGCTCCTGGAGGAGTGCTTCGGCCCGGTCACCGTCGTCGCCCGGTACGCCTCCGAGGACGAGATCACCGCCGTCCTCACCCGGCTCCCCGGCAACCTCACCGCCACCCTCCACATCGCCACCGAGGAGGCCGGGGGCGCCGCCGCGGACCTCCTCGCCGCCCTCACCCCGCTCGCCGGGCGGGTCCTCGTCAACGGCTGGCCGACCGGCGTCGCCGTCGCCCCCGCCCAGCACCACGGCGGCCCCTACCCGGCCACCACCTCCACCTCCACCTCGGTCGGCGCCACCGCCATCGAGCGCTGGCTGCGCCCGGTCAGCTACCAGACCACCCCCGAAGCGCTCCTCCCGCCGGAGCTGCGCGACGCCAACCCGCTGGGCCTGCCCCGCCGCGTGAACGGAACCCCCGCGTGAACCTCCCCGAACTCCCCTTCGCGCTCCTGCCGTACGGCCCCGAGGGCGGCTGGACGTACGAGAACGGCGTGCTCACCGGCCGCGCCGGCGCCCGCCAAGACCGCTTCGTCCCGCCGGGCGGCGAGAGCCTGGAGCCGGCGAGTGACGCGCCCCGGCTCCTCGGCGCCGCCCCGGCGGGCGACTTCCAGCTCATCGCCCGGGTGAAGGTGGGCTTCGCCGCCGCCTTCGACGCGGGGGTGCTCTACCTCCACACCGGCGACCGGGAATGGGCCAAGCTCTGCCTGGAGCTGTCCCCGGAGCGCCCGACCGTCTGCACGGTGGTCACCCGGGGCCACTCGGACGACGTCAACTCCTCCGTGGTGGACGGCGACACCCACTGGCTGCGCCTGAGCCGTACGGGCCACGCCTTCGCGTTCCACGCCTCGGCCGACGGCGAGAAGTGGACTTTCGTCCGCGTCTTCACCCTCGGCACCCCGGAGCAGGCGGCCACCGCCTCCGTTGGCTTCCTCGCCCAGTCGCCCACGGGCGAGGGCTGCGAGGTGGCCTTCGACCGGATCGCCTTCCGGCCGGAGGGCCTGGCCGACCTCCGCGACGGCAGCTGACGGGCCGGGGCGGCGGAACCGGCGCCCCGGCCCGCACGTCCTTCCGACCATGATCCGTACAGCGAAGCGGGACGACCTCGACGCGATCGTCACCCTGCACACCGAGGCCAGGGCCACCTACTACAGCGGCCACCTCGCCGAGGAGGAGTACGCGGGCCCGGCCGAGGTGGGCCGGGCCCGGGACGGCTGGGCCCGCGCCGTGGACCGGGAGGACGCCACGGTGCTCGTCGCCGAGGAGGACGGCGCCCTCGTCGGCGTCGCCGCCCACTCCGTGCGCGACGGATGGACGTACCTCACCCAGCTCCACGTGTCCCCGGCCCACTGGCGCGAGGGGGTCGGCAGCGCCCTGCACCTCGCGTGCGTCGCCGACTGGCAGCGGCGCGGGGTGACGCGGGCCCGCCTGGAGGTCTTCGAGCCCAACAGGCGCGCCCAGGCGTTCTACTCCGCGTGCGGCTGGGTCCCCGACCCGGAAACCCCCCGGCACGGCGGCCATCTGGTGCTGCGCCTCGCGGTGACGCAAGCGCCCGGGAGAGGCTGAGCACATCGGCCGAGGGTCCGGGAATGGCACGGGCCCGCCACACGTTGGGGCGGGGAGCGGAGGGTGCCTCCGCGCCGCACAGCGGTCGTCGACGAGTCCGGAGAGAAGAAGAGTCATGCGCGTCGAGATCTGGAGCGACATCGCCTGCCCGTGGTGCTACATCGGCAAGGCACGCTTCGAGAAGGGCCTGGCGGGCTTCGCCCACCGCGACGACGTCGAGGTGGTGCACCGCTCCTTCGAGCTCGACCCCGGCCGGGCCAAGGGCGACACCGAGCAGGTCATCGACATGCTGGCGCAGAAGTACGGGCGCACGCCCGAAGAGGCCCGCTCGATGGAGGCCAACGTCGCGGCCAACGCCCAGGCCGAAGGACTCGGCTACCGCACCGAGGGCCGCGACCACGGCAGCACCTTCGACATCCACCGCCTGCTGCACCTGGCCAAGGCCCGCGGACGCCAGGACGAGCTGCTGACCCTCGCCTACCGGGCCAACTTCGCCGAGGACCGGTCCGTCTTCGACGACGCCGTCCTGCTGGACCTGGCCGCCGAGGCGGGACTCGACGCCGACGAGGCGCGCGCGGTGCTCGCCGACCCGGAGGCGTACGCCGACGAGGTGCGCGCCGACGAGAGGGTGGCGTCCGAGCTGGGCGCGAACGCGGTGCCGTTCTTCGTGTTCGACCGGCGCTACGGCATCTCCGGCGGCCAGCCCGCCGAGGTCTTCGCCCAGGCGCTGGAACAGGCGTGGAAGGACCGCCCGGTGACCGCCGCCGCCGACGCGGCTGCCTGCGACGCCGACGGGGCCTGCGAGGTCCCCGGAGCGGCAGCCCGGAACGCCTGACCCCGCCGCGCGGGCCGTCGCCGGCGGCCCGCGCCCCGGCGCCTGACGCATAAGCATCGCTTGGGGGTTGCCGTGAAATTTTGTCAATTGACCCCAGGTTGGCGAGGGCTCACGCTGAAGGCATGACGATCTCTCCGCTCAGCCGTGCCGTAGCCGCCGAGTTCGCGCCCGAGACCACCTACCTCAACACCTCCACCTGCGGGCTGCTGCCCCGCCGCACCGTCGACGCGGTGAAGGCCCTGGCCGAGGAGGGCGCCACCGGCCGCCGCGCGGGCTCGGGCGACTTCGAGGCGGTGGACCGGGCCCGGGAGGGCTTCGCCCGGCTCGCCGGTCTCGCGCCGGGCCGGGTCGCCGTCGGCAGCTCGGTCGTCGCCCACGTCGGGCTGATCGCGGCCTCCCTGCCGCCCGGGTCCGAAGTGCTGGCCCCGGAGGGTGAGTTCAGCTCGGTCGTCAGCCCCTTCGCGGTCCGCGGGGACCTCGACATGCGGTACGTGCCGCTGAACGGGCTGGCCGGAGCCGTACGCCCCTCCACCGCGCTCGTCGCCTTCTCCTCGGTGCAGTCGGCGGACGGCCGGCGCGCCGACCTGGACGCGGTCCGGGCCGCCGCGGCCGCCCACGGCGCCCGCACCCTGATGGACGCCACGCAGTCCGCCGGCTGGCTGCCGCTGGACGCCGGGGCCTACGACTACACGGTCACCGGCGGCTTCAAGTACCTGCTCTGCCCGCGCGGTACGTCCTTCCTCACCGTCACCGAGGAGGCGCAGGAGGACCTGAGGCCGGTCGACGCGGGCATGGCCGCGTCCGAGGACCCATGGGGCAGCGTGTACGGACCGGTCACCAAGCTGGCCTCCGACGCCCGCCGCTACGACGAGCCGCCCGTCTACCTCGCGTACCACGGCGCCGAGCACTCCCTCGCCCTGCTCCACGAGATCGGCGTCGACGCGCTCCACGAGCATGCCGTCGCGCTGGCCGGCCGCTTCCGCTCCGGCCTCGCGGCCCTCGGGCACACCGCCGTGGCGGCCGACACCGCCGTCGTCGCGGTGCCCGGGCTCGGCGACCGGGCAGCGGAGCTCCAGCGGGCCGGGGTGCTGGTCGCCGGCCGGGCCGGCAATCTGCGCGCGTCCTTCCACCTCTACAACACCGAGGCGGACGTGGACCGCGCGCTCGACGTACTCGCCTCCTAGGGCGTGTTCTCAGGCGTCCAGCGGGGCGCTGTGCCACCTCCACGACGTCGCGCGCTCCCGGCCGGGCAGTTCGGCGCGGCCGGTGGACCAGAGCAGCACGGTCCACCGGTCCTTGTCGTCAGGCGCCCCGGGGAAGAGCCGGGCCAGCGCGCGGTCGCACAGCTCGGCGGGCGGCTCCCAGGAGACGCCCAGGGCCGAGGCGATGTCGTGGGCGTGCACCAGGGTCTCCACGATCCCCATCGCCGCGAAGCCCTCCGGGTCGGAGACCCCGTAGCTGTGGAACGAGCGGGTGGCCGGGGAAGCCGTACGGACCATCGCGGCCAGCAGCGCGCCGCTCGCCTCCACGGTCTGGAGCAGTCCCGCCACACCCGCGTCCGGGTCCGCGAACACCGAGTTCCACGGGCCGCCCTCGCGCCGGGGGACGCCGTGGTAGGGCAGGTAGGTCTCCACCGACGGCGTACGCGGGCCGAGCTGGACGGCGTACGCGAACAGGTCGTCGCTCAGGTGCTCCGCGGTCTCCCAGCAGTCCCACGTCAGCGTCCCGGCCGGGACGCGCCAGTCGCCCTCCGCCGCGCCGGCGAGCGTGTCGACCGCCAGCCGGACCGCCCGCGTCACGTCGTCCGCGGTGACCGGCAGCCGCGTACCGGTGAGCGCCGCCCGTTCACCGGCGCCGCACTCCACGCAGAACTCGTTGCCCTCCGGGTCCGCCAGCGTCGCCCAGCCCCGTCCGTTCGGCCTGCGGTGGTCGGCGACCAGGGTGGCGCCGAGGGCCAGCAGGCGCTCGACCTCCTCGTCCCGGGTGCGGTCCTCGGGCCGGATGTCCAGGTGGACGCGGTTCTTGGTCTGCTTGCGGTCCGGCACGGTGACGAACAGGAGGGCGGCGCCCGGCGCTTCGAGCAGGGCCTCGGGGTCGCCGGGGCGGTCCTCGTCGGAGAGCGGGGCGCCGAGCACGGCCGCCCAGAAGGTGCCCAGGGTGTAGGCGTCGGCGCAGTCGATGGTGATGTGCTGTACGTGGGATGTCATGCCCACACTGTCGCCGCACGGTCCCGCTCCGGTCCACCGAGATACGCCGGGGAGGGTGGCACGGTCTTCCGTACCACCCTCCCCAAGGCCCTGCCGGGACCTACTTCACCGGGGTGAAGTCGCGCGCCCCGATGAACTCCGGGCGGCGGACCGGCGCCGCGAACGGTTCCTGCGCGGTGTTCTCCACGCTGTTGAACACGATGAACACGTTGCTGCGCGGGTACGGCGTG
This sequence comes from Streptomyces sp. SAS_281, assembly GCF_052542855.1. NCBI lineage: Bacteria > Bacillati > Actinomycetota > Actinomycetes > Kitasatosporales > Streptomycetaceae > Streptomyces > Streptomyces sp. SAS_281. The sequence continues at coordinate 28,626 of NZ_JBMNDO010000023.1, read as the reverse complement.
ATGTTGTCGCCCGAGCCGTGCATGGCGTTGCAGTCGAACCAGGTCGCCGAACCGGGCTTGCCGGTGAAGAGCCGGATGCCGTGCCGGTCGGCCATCTTCGTCAGCGCCTCGTCGGACGGGGTGCCCGCGTCCTGCATCTGGAGCGACTTCTTGTAGTTGTCCTTCGGCGTCTCACCCGCGCAGCCGAGGAACGACTTGTGCGAGCCGGGCATGATCATCAGCCCGCCGTTGGTGTCGTGGTTCTCGGTCAGCGCGATGGACACGGACACCGTCCGCATGTTCGGCAGACCGTCCTCCGCGTGCCACGTCTCGAAGTCCGAGTGCCAGTAGAACCCCGAAGCCCCGAATCCGGGCTTGACGTTGATCCGCGACTGGTGGACGTAGACGTCCGAACCGAGGATCTGGCGGGCCCGGCCCACCACCCGCTCGTCGGCGACCAGCCGGCCGAAGACCTCGCTGATCCGGTGGACCTCGAAGACCGACCGCACGGACTGCGACGTGGGTTCGATGATGGAGCGCTCGTCGGCGCGGACGGCCGGGTCGGCGATCAGCCGTTCCAGCTCGGTGTGGTAGCCGGCCACCTCGTCCGGGGTGATCAGCTGGTCGACCGTCAGGAAGCCGTCGTGTTCGTAGCCCTGGAGCTCCCTGGCGGTGATGGGACCCGGGGTGCCCGGCGCGGACCAGATGACCGGGTCCTGGCGGGGAGTGGTCATCTCGGCGGCGCCGCGCGAGGGGTACAGGTCGGTGCGTACGTCGGTGGTCATGGGTTCAGCCCTCCTCGGTCAGCAGTGGGTAGACACCGTTCTCGTCGTGCTCCTCCCGTCCGGTGACCGGCGGGTTGAAGACGCAGACGCAGCGGAAGTCGGACTTGGGCCGCATCGTGTGGCGCTCGTGGCCGTCGAGCAGGTACATGGTGCCCGGCGTGATCCAGTGCTTCTCACCGGTCTCGTCGTTGGTGAGCTCGGCCTCGCCCTCGACGCAGAGGACCGCCTCGATGTGGTTCGCGTACCACATCGACGTCTCGGTACCCGCGTACATGGTGGTCTCGTGGAGCGAGAAGCCGACCTTCTCCTGGGCGAGCACGATGCGCTTGCTCTCCCAGGTCCCGGAGGCGGCCTTGATGTGCCGGTCGGTGTTCTCGACGTCGGCGAACGATCGGACGATCACGGTGGTTCGATGCCTTTCTCTCTACGGATCTCTCTGCGAGGTGAGGTGTGCGGTCCGGACCTCAGGCGGTCTCCCGGACGGCACGGGCCAGCGTGCGCAGGCCCTCGTCCAGCTCCTCGGGCGTGATGGTGAGCGGCGGCAGCAGCTTCACGACCTCGCTCTGCGGGCCGGAGGTCTCCAGGAGCAGCCCCAGCTGGAACGCGCGGGCGCAGACCGCGGAGGCGCGCGCCGGGTCCTCGAACTCCAGGCCCCAGACCAGACCGCGGCCCCGGAACCGGGCGCTCTCGTGCTCGCCGCAGATGGCCAGCATCGTCTGCTCGACCTGCTCGCCGCGGGCCAGCGTCTGCTTCTCCATCTGGCCGTCGGCCCAGTAGGCGTCCAGCGCGGCGGCGGCGGTGACGAAGGCCGGGTTGTTGCCGCGGAAGGTGCCGTTGTGCTCGCCCGGCTCCCAGACGTCCAGCTCCGGCTTGAACAGGCAGAGCGACATGGGCAGTCCGTAGCCGCTGATGGACTTCGACAGCGTCACGATGTCCGGCGTGATGCCGGCCTCTTCGAAGGAGAAGAAGCCGCCGGTACGGCCGCAGCCCATCTGGATGTCGTCGACGATCAGCAGCATGTCCCGGCGGTGGCACAGGTCCTGGAGCGCGCGCAGCCACTCGGCGCGGGCCACGTTGATGCCGCCCTCGCCCTGGACGGTCTCCACGATCACGGCGGCCGGGTGGTTGAGCCCGGAGCCCTGGTCCTCCAGGAGCCGCTCGAACCAGAGGAAGTCGGGGACCTGGCCGTCGAAGTAGTTGTCGAATGGCATCGGCGTGCCGTGCACCAGCGGGATGCCGGCACCGGCCCGCTTGAACGCGTTGCCGGTCACGGCCAGCGAGCCGAGCGACATGCCGTGGAAGGCGTTGGTGAAGGAGACGACGGACTCGCGGCCCTTGACCTTACGGGCCAGCTTCAGGGCCGACTCGACGGCGTTGGTGCCCGTCGGGCCGGGGAACATCACCTTGTACGGCAGGTCGCGGGGGCGCAGCACGACGTTCTGGAAGGTCTCCAGGAAGGCGCGTTTGGCGGTGGTCGCCATGTCGAGGCCGTGCGTGATGCCGTCGCGTTCGATGTAGTCGATCAGCGCGCGCTTGAGCACCGGGTTGTTGTGGCCGTAGTTGAGCGAGCCCGCGCCGGCGAAGAAGTCCAGGTAGGAGTGGCCGTCCTCGTCGGTCAGCCGGGCGCCCTGGGCGCGGTCGAACACGGCGGGCCAGCCGCGGCAGTAGCTCCGGACCTCGGACTCAAGGGTTTCGAAGACACTGAGGGCGGGCGGGGTGATGGTCACAGCGGGTCTCCTGCGTGAGGTGGTGTGACGGGCGGCGTTGAAGGAAGCTGCGGCGGGCCGGCGGGCCGGCGGCCCGGCGGGGGAAGTGCGCTCAGGCGTGGAACGGCCCGATGCGGTACAGCACTTCCGGCAGATGGGTGCCTTCGGGGAACAGTCCGCCGTCGAAGAGCACCTCGCGCTCCAGAGCCACGTCGTGGCGCCGCGCGTAGGAGGTGAAGAGGCGGTCCGACGCGGTGTTGTCGGGGGTGACGGTCGTCTCGACCGAGGCCAGGCCCTGTTCGGCGGCGACCCGCGCGGTCAGGGCGTCCAGCAGCTTCGCCGCCAGACCCGTACCGCGGTGGCCATGGTCGACGGCCACCTGCCAGACGACGAGCGTCTCGGGACGGTCCGGCCTGATGTACCCCGTCACGAAGGCGACCGGGGAGCCGGTCTCGTCACGGGCGACCACGGAGGTCGCCGCGAAGTCACGACACCACAGCAGGTAGCTGTACGAGGAGTTGAGGTCCAGGACCTCGGAGTCGCGGGCGATGCGCCAGATCGCGGCTCCGTCCTCCACTCGCGGCGTATCGATCGTAAGGAATTCGCTTCGGGCACTTGCAAAATCTGCTGGTGCGGCGGTCATGGCATTTGAATTTACCCAGCAAATTTCTAAATTGCATCGACGCAGGGGGTTGGGTGAGGCACCCGTCTGTGTTATCAGGCGGGTGCGCGCACCGGCGCGAGCCGCCTTCGTTTTCTGATGTTCTGTCCGGTATTTATCGGGCAAATTGCCGTCTGTGTGGAGTCGGTCACAAGGCCATAACTCTCTCCACACACAAGCGGAATGGACTTTGGGAACAGCTCGATAACTGGGGCGTTTAGCCTGGAGATAAGCGGGCATAAGAATGCGGGGAGCTGCTCGGATCCGAGCAGCTCCCCGCATTGTTTGTAAGACGTGTTTTTATGCGCTGGGCCAGGTTTCCGAAACGGCCTTCCGGGCAGCCTCCAGATCGACCTGCCGGCCGGTCCCGGCCAGCGCCGACCCCAGAGCCGCGAGCGAGGAGAGCACCGCGCCCCGCGTCGCATCCACCCCGTAGTGATTGACCCGGATCATCTCCTTGGCCAGCGCGCCCCCGCCCGCGATCAGTGGCAGCGAGGGCTCGCCCGCGAGCGCCCGCGCGACCAGCTCGGAGGCGTCCACGCCCTCGGGCGCGCGCAGCGTGGTCGCCACCGGCGCCGCGTCCCGCGCGTCGTGCACATACGGGGCCAGGCCGCCGCCCAGCGCCACCGCCCCGGCCCGGGTGGCCGCGGCGGCCGCCGCGTGACGGGCCATCAGCGCGTCCAGGCCCTCAGCCTCGATCCGCTCCACGCACGCTTCCAGGGCCAGCATCTCCAGCTGGGCCGGGGCGTGCAGCAGCGCCTTGCGGCCCCCGTCGATCCAGCGCTCCTTCCAGTCGAGGAGCGACAGGTAGGACCGGCGCGGCGCCCGCGGGTTGGCGGCGATCCGCTCCCAGGCCCGCGCGCTCACCGACACCGCCGAGACCCCGGCGGGCCCGCCCATCGCCTTCTGCGCCCCGACCACGCACAGGTCCACGCCCCAGGCGTCCGGCAGCAGCGGCTCGGCGCCCACCGAGGCGACCGCGTCCAGCATGAACAGCGCGCCGTGCGCCCGCACCACCTCGCCGATCTCCGCGACCGGGTTGGTGTTACCGGTCGCCGCCTCGGCGTGGACCAGGGAGACGAAGTCGATCTCCGGGTGCGCGGCCAGCGCCTCGGCGACCTGGTCCGCGGTGACCGCCGTGTGGAACGGCACCTCCAGGTCCACGACCTCGGCCCCGCAGTCGCGCAGCCAGTTCCCGAAGGTCTGCCCGTAGGGGCCGGTCACCACGTTCAGCGCCTTCGAACCGGGCCGGGCGCCGCCCCGGATACAGCCCTCCAGGGGCAGCAGTGCCTCGCCCTGCATGATGACGACGTCCTGCTCGGTGGCCAGCAGACCGGCCACCCGCCGCTCGATCGCCGCGAAGTGCGCGGCGGTCAGCGGAGCGAGGTCGAGGAAGGGGTGCGTCACGGCGGTGCTCTCTTCGGTTTCGGTCGGCGGGCTCCGGCCTGCTGACCGGGCGCCTCCGAGAGTACCCAGCACCGCTCGGGCGGGCCGGGACAGGGCATGCCGCACGCGGTGGGCCCCTCGTACAGTGCTGTGCATGAGTGATCACGAGGCATCGCAGGTGCTGCATGTGAAGGGGCGGGTGCTCGTCGGACCCGAGGAGGTCAGGGACGAGCTCTGGGCGGTCGGCGGCCGGATCACCTACGAGCGGCCGCCCGGCGCGGACGGTGCCGTCACCGTCACCGGCTGCGCCCTGCCCGGCCTGGTCGACGCCCACTGCCACGTCGGGCTCGACCACCACGGCGCCGTCGACGCCGCGACCAGCGAGAAGCAGGCCCTGGACGACCGGGAGGCCGGGGCGCTGCTGCTGCGCGACGCGGGTTCGCCCGCCGACACCCGGTGGATCGACGACCGTGAGGACCTGCCGAAGATCATCCGGGCCGGCCGGCACATCGCCCGGCCCCGCCGCTACACCCGCAACTACGCCTGGGAGGTCGAGCCCGACGAGCTCGTCGCCTACGTGGCCCAGGAGGCGCGCCGGGGCGACGGCTGGGTCAAGCTCGTGGGCGACTGGATCGACCGGGAGGTGGGCGACCTGACGGCGCTCTGGCCGCGCGAGGCGGTCGAGGCGGCCATCGCGGAGGCGCACCGGCTGGGCGCCCGGGTCACCGCGCACTGCTTCGCGGAGGACTCGCTGCGCGACCTGGTGGAGGCCGGGATCGACTGCGTCGAGCACGCCACGGGCCTCACCGAGGACACCATCCCGCTCTTCGCGGAGCGCGGTGTGGCGATCGTCCCCACGCTGGTCAACATCGCCACCTTCCCCTCGCTCGCGCAGAGCGGCGAGGCGAAGTTCCCGCGCTGGTCCGCCCATATGCGCCGGCTCCACGAACGCCGTTACGACACCGTGCGCGCCGCCTACGACGCCGGGGTGCCGGTCTTCGTCGGCACCGACGCGGGCGGGGTCCTGGCGCATGGCCTGGTGGCCGACGAGGTCGCGGAGCTGGTCAAGGCGGGCATCCCGGCCCTGGAGGCGTTGTCCGCGACGACCTGGGGGGCGAGGGCCTGGCTCGGCAGGCCGGGGCTGGAGGAGGGGGCACCGGCCGACCTCGTGGTGTACGACGAGGACCCGCGGGAGGACGTGCGGGTGCTGGCCGGACCGCGCCGGGTCGTCCTGAACGGGCGCGTGATCGGCTGACGCGCCGCGTTGACCAGCAGTGACCGAAGGGCGGCCCGCTCGTTGAACCCTCTCCGCGCCTGCGAGGAGGTGGCGTTACGGGCCGCCCTCGCGCGGTCCGAAACGGCCCGGTGCTCAGTGAAACGGGTGAACCCGAGGAACGCACGTGCCGGAATATTCGAATACAGACCCGGAAACCCCCCTTTGGAGTGAACTGGCCTCAGGTGTCCGCCAGTTCACCCTCTGTGCGTAAAGATTCACGGAGTCGAGGCCACCGGTGCCCGCGATGTCCCCCATTGGACGGCGCCGGTGGCTCCATGTCTCCTGTGGGGGTTCCACCATCTTGAACAGCAACACCTTCCGCCTCGCTGCCCTGGCGGTCGCCGCCGCTCCCGTCGCCCTTCTGGTCACGGTCCCGGCCCATGCCGCCCCCGCGACGCCCACCACGGCCGGCGGCGACGGAAAGGCGAGCGCGGTCGTGCTCCGCACCGCACTCGACGTCTCCCTCCTCAACAAGACGGTCGACGTGCCGTTGAAGGTCACGCTCAACGAGGTGCGGGCACCGCGCACCGCCGAGGAGACCGCGCTCAGCGTGCGGCTCGACGGGGTGGACCGCGGAAAGCCGTTCAGCGTCCTCAAGGCGGACGTGGCCACCGCGAAGGCCACCGCCGGCAAGCACCGGGCAGCCGGCTACAGCAACCTCGCCCAGGCGAAGGTCAGCCTCCCGGGCCTGTCGGTGTTCCCGCTGATCGAGGTGGAGAAGGTCACCTCGAAGGCGGTCTGCGAGGCGGGCAGCCGGCCGGTCGCCGAGTCCAACGTGCTCGGGCACGTGTCGGTGCTCGGCAAGCGCGTCACGCTCACGGCCGGGGGCACCACGCGGGTGACGGTGCCGCAGGTCGGCGAGGTGACGCTGGACCTGTCCAAGACGGAGACCACCTCGCGCACGGCCGCGGCGGTGGCCCTCCGGCTGAAGGTGTCGGTGAACCCGGGCAAGCTGAACGTCGCGGAGGTCAACGGCGAGGTCACGCTCGCGGAGGCGACCTGCGAAACCCCGAAGGGCCACGGCGGCCACACGGGCGGCGGTGACAACGGCGGCGGCCACAACGGGGGCAACGACAACGGCGGCAACGACAACGGCGGCGGCCACAACGGGGGCAACGACAACGGCGGCGCGACCGGGGGCGGTTCGACGGACGGCGGATCCGGGAACGGCGGCGCGACCGACGGCGGATCCGGGAACGGCGGCTCCACGGGCGGCGGCGACAAGGCCGGCTCGACCGGGGGTGGCGGCGACGTGAAGACCCAGACGGGCACGGACCAGGCGCCGACCGCCACCGACGCGGACTTGGCCGAGACGGGCAGCAGCTCCAGCACCCCGTACATCGCGGGCGGCGCGGCGCTGCTGCTGGCGGCCGGCGCGGGCGCCATGGTCCTGACCCGGCGCCGCGCCCGAGGCTGACGGCCCGAGGGGAGGAACCCCGGGGGAGGGGATGGTGAGCGGTGCTCCGAAGGGGAGCACCGCTCACCCTTTGGGGCACCGCTCACCGGCTGGAGCGCCGCTCACTCGTTGGAACCCGCCACGCTCATGAAACGGAGCGCCGCTCGTAGGTCAGAGCAGTGCTCGCCGTCACGGGCAGTGCTCACCGCCACGAGCAACGCTCACCGCCACGAGCAACGTTCAATATCAGGAGCGCCGCTCGCTCCTAGAAGCGGTGCTCCCCGCCAGCAGCGTCGCTCGCCCCCGGGGGGAAACGCCCACCCTCAGGAGTTCCGCTCACAGGCCAGAGCACCGCTCACAGCCCGGAACACCGCTCACCCCGCGAGCGCAGAGCACCGCTCACGGCCCGGAACGCCGCTCACCCCCGCGAGCGCCGCTCACCCCCGCGAGCACCCCCTACGGGCCTACCGCCCCACCGCCCTACGGCCCCGCCACCGTCAACGCCTGGAGCGCCAGGTCCAGTGCCTGGAGGAAGCGGTTGGTCGTCGTCCGGTCGCGTACCGCCAGCCGCAGCCAGCCGTCCCCGAGCCCCGGAAACGTATCTCCTCGCCGCGCCGCGAACCCCAGCATCCGCAGCCGCTCCCTTATCTCGGCGGCCCCGTCGAGGCGGATGAGCACGAACGGCCCCTCGGCCGGCTCCACCACCCGCACCTCCGAGAACTCCCGCAGCCCGGCCACCAGATGGGCCCGGTCCACCACGATCCGGTCCGCCGCACCGGCGGCCTCCGCCAGCGCCCGGGGTTCCACGCACGCCTCCGCCGCCGCCAGCGCGGGCGACGACACCGGCCACAGCGGCTGCGCGGCCTCCAGGGTGCGGATCGTATCCGGTGCGGCCGCCAGGTAACCGATGCGGAGCCCGGCGAGCCCCCAGGTCTTGGTGAGGCTGCGCAGGACGACGAGGCCGGGGACGTCCGTACGCCCGCACAGCGCCTCGCGTTCGCCCGGCACCGAGTCCATGAACGCCTCGTCCACCACCAGGGTCCGCCCGGGGCGCGCCAGGCGTTCGAGGACGGCGGCGGGATGGAGCACGGACGTCGGGTTGGTCGGGTTGCCGACGACCACCAGGTCGGCGTCGGCGGGCACGTCCGCCGGGTCGAGCCGGAAGTCGTCCTCGGCCCGCAGCAGCACCCGCCCCACCTCGTGCCCGGCCGCGCGCAGCGCCGCCTCCGGCTCGGTGAACTGAGGGTGCACCACGTAGGGCCGCCGGGCGGGCAGCGCACGGGCGATCAGGACGAACGCCTCCGCCGCGCCCGCCGTCAACAGCACGCGCTCGGGCGGCAGTTCGTGCCGCGCGGCAACGGCCTCGCGGGCCTCGCGGCCGTCCGGGTACGTGGCGAGCGTGCCCAGGGAGCCGGCTATGCGCTCCTTCAGCCAGGCCGGAGGGGTGCCGGCCCGTACGTTGACGGCGAGATCGGTCAGATCCCGGCCCCGTCCGCGTACTTCGGCGTCGCCGTGGTGACGCAGATCGTTGGTGCCCGTGCCTGTCGCGTCGGGACTCTCAGTGGGAGTGTGCATGACCGCCGTGGTGGGGGTGTGGTGTGGGGGTGTGCGCCGTGACCTGGGTGGACTCCGGCAGGATGACTATGCGCCCCGCACCCTGTTTCACGCAACGGTCCCGACGCTTCACGCAATGTTCCCGACGGGCCGGCGTGCGACCGCGCAGGTGGCCATCGACGGGCGCCCGTCGCGCGGCCGTGACGTCCTTTTGGGGACGAGGAGTTGGCCGCCCTCGGCGAGAGCGGCGGCCTCGGCCACCGAGGGGGTGCCGAGGGCGGCGAGCGCCGCGCCGGAGGGGTGCGGGACGGGGACCCGGGCGAGCACGTCCGCCGGGTACGCGCGCAGCGGGACGCCGAGCCGGACGGCGGCGGCCAGCAGCCCCGGCTCACCGGCCTTCGCCGTTACGGTGACCAACTCGGCGATCTCCGTGAGCCGCGCCTCCCGCAGCACCTCCAGAACGAGCCCGGCCACCTCGTCGGCGGAGACGCCCCGGGAGGCGCCGACCCCGACGACGAGCGCGCCGAGATGCGCGGAGCGGGGTCCATCGGCTAGCAAGAGGCCATGGCGGTGTTCGTCGCGCTCGGCGCGTTCCTGATGACCCTGGCGGGCGGCTGGGTCGCCCAGCGCGTCAGCGGCCGCTGCCGCCTGGTCCTCGGTCTGGCCGGCGGGCTGATGCTCGGCGTGGTCGGCCTGGACCTGCTGCCCGAGGCGGTGGAGGCGGCGGGCGGCCTGGTCTTCGGCGTCCCGGCGGCGCTGCTGCTGTTCGTCGGCGGGTTCCTCGTCGCCCACCTGGTCGAGCGGCTGCTCGCGGTGCGCCAGGCGGCACACGGGGCGGCCGAGGAGCGCGTCCCGCAGGTCGGACTGACGGCGGCGGCCGCGATGGTCGGCCACAGCCTGATGGACGGGGTGGCGCTCGGCGCGGCCTTCCAGGTCGGCGGCGGGATGGGGACGGCCGTCGCGCTCGCCGTGATCACGCACGACTTCGCGGACGGCTTCAACACGTACACGATCACCAGCCTGTACGGGAACGCCCGCCGCAGGGCCCTCACGATGCTCTTCGCGGACGCGGCGGCGCCCGTCGTCGGGGCGGCGACGACGCTGCTGTTCACCCTGCCGGAGGAACTGCTCGGCTGCTATCTCGGCTTCTTCGGCGGCGCGCTCCTCTACCTCGCCGCCGCCGAGATCCTGCCCGAGGCCCACCACGACCACCCGGCGCGCTCCACGCTGCTGTGCACGGTGGCCGGAGTGTGCTTCATCTGGCTGGTGGTGGGCCTCGCGCAGTGACCCCGCCCCGGCGTTCACCCCCGGCACCGCTCGACGAACCGTGCGGCGGTCCCGGGCGACGCGGCCCAGTGGGTGTGCAGATAACTCGCGTGTACGTTGCCCCGGACGAACCCCTCCACGCGCCGCTCGGGCCGGTGCATGCCCCAGGCGGGCTCGTCGCCCGCACCGGGCTCGATGACGGTCCGGTGGAACTCGTGCCCCCGCATCCGCGCCCCGGCGGGCGCCAGCACGTTGTCGGTGAGTGCCACGGCGTCCCGGTACCCGAGCGTCAGCCGCTTGGTCATCCGCGCGTCGGCGTCGAGCACCCCGCACATCGGCAGCCCGTCCAATGACCGCGCCAGATACAACAACCCGGCACACTCGGCGGCCACCGGCGCCCCCGACAGCGCCAACTCCGCCACGGCCTTCCGCAACGCTTCGTTGGCCGACAACTCGGGCGCGTACACCTCGGGGAACCCACCCCCGATGACGACTCCGCGAGTTCCCTCGGGCAACGCCTCGTCCCGCAGAGGATCAAAGGTCACGACGTCGGCCCCCGCGGCGGCGAGAAGCTCGGTGTTCTCCGCGTACGAAAACGTAAAGGCAGCCCCACCAGCCACAGCAACAACCGGTGCGCTTTTCAGCCCCTCCGCCCCGCTCAGCCCCTCCGCCCCGCTCAGCCCCTCCGGCGTTCGAGGCGCGGGGTCCGGGGCGGAGCCCCGGTCACGGGAAGGGGCGGGGAGGGGAACGCCCCCGCCGCCGGCACCCCCCGCCTCCCACACCGCCCCACCCGGCACCGCAGGTGCCGACCGCGCCAACGCCAGCAACCCGTCCAGATCGCACCCGGCGGCCACCTGCCCCGCCATCGCCGCGACAGCGGCCACCGCATCGGACCGCCGCTCGGCCACCGGCACCAGCCCCAGATGGCGCGACGGCACGGCAACCCCCTCCACCCGCCGCAGCACCCCCAGCACCGGCACCCCGGACTCCTCCAGCGCCTCCCGCAACAGCGCCTCGTGCCGGTCGGACCCCACCTTGTTCAGGATCACCCCGCCGATCCGCACCTCCGCGTCCCAGGACGCGAACCCGTGCACCAGCGCCGCCACCGACCGCGACTGCGAGGACGCGTCCACGACGAGCACCACCGGCGCCCGCAGCAGCTTCGCCACATGCGCCGTGGACGCCAGTTCGCCGAGCCCCGAGGCCCCGTCGTACAGCCCCATGACGCCCTCGACGACAGCCAGCCCGCACCCCCGCGCGCCGTGCGCGAACAGCGGGGCGATCAACTCGGGCCCGCACATGTACGCGTCGAGGTTGCGTCCGGGGCGCCCCGTCGCGAGCGTGTGGAAGCCGGGGTCGATGTAGTCGGGGCCCACCTTGTGCCCGGACACGGCGAGCCCGCGCGCGGCGAACGCGGCCATCAGCCCCGTGGCGACGGTGGTCTTGCCGCTCCCGGACGAGGGCGCGGCGACGACCAGGCGGGGGACGCTCACCACTCGATGCCCCTCTGGCCCTTCTGCCCGGCGTCCATCGGGTGCTTGACCTTCGACATGTCCGTGACCAGATCCGCCGCCTCCAGGAGCGCGGCGGGCGCGTTGCGGCCGGTGATCACCACGTGCTGCGTACCGGGGCGGTCGCGCAGTACCGAGACGACCTCGTCGGTGTCGATCCACCCCCAGTGCAGCGGATAGGCGAACTCGTCCAGCACGTACAGCCGGTACGTCTCGGCGGCCAGGTCGCGCTTGACCTGCTCCCAGCCCTCGCGGGCCTTCGCCTCGTTGTCCGTCTGGTCGTCGCGCTGGACCCAGGACCAGCCCTCGCCCATCTTGTGCCAGGCGACGGAACCGCCCTCGCCGCTCGCGCCGAGGACCTTCAGCGCGTTCTCCTCGCCGACCTTCCACTTCGCCGACTTGACGAACTGGAAGACCCCGATGGGCCACCCCTGGTTCCAGGCGCGCAGCGCGAGCCCGAAGGCCGCGGTCGACTTCCCCTTGCCGATGCCCGTGTGCACCATCAGCAGCGGCCGGTTGCGCCGCTGGCGGGTGGTGAGTCCGTCGTCCGGCACGCTCTCCGGCTGTCCCTGCGGCATTACGCGACCCTCCTGTCGGTGTGCCCGGGGCCCGCGCCCCGGACGTCCTTGACCAGCCCGGCGATCGACTCGGCGCGCAGCTCGTCCAGCGTGACGGCGGTGCCGCCCAGGTCGGCGGCGAGGGCCGCCGCGAGTCCCAGCCGCACCGGTCCCGTCTCGCAGTCCACGACGACCGACGCCGTGCCCTCGGCCGCGTGCAGCCGGGCGGCCCGCGCGGCCAGCGCCACCGGGTCCGGCCCGCCGGTCGCCCGCCCGTCCGTGATCACGACCAGCAGCGCCCGGCGGGACGGGTCGCGCAGCCGCTCCACCCGCAGCACGTCGTGCGCCTTCAGCAGCCCGGCGGCCACCGGGGTGCGCCCGCCCGTCGGCAGCGACTCCAACCGGGCCGCCGCCGCGTCCACCGACGAGGTCGGCGGCAGCGCCACCTCCGCGCCCCGGCCCCGGAAGGTGACGAGACCGACCTTGTCGCGCCGCTGGTAGGCGTCCATCAGCAGGGACAGCACCGCGCCCTTCACGGCGCCCATGCGCTGCCGGGCGGCCATCGACCCGGAGGCGTCCACGACGAACAGCACGAGGTTGCCCTCGCGCCCCTCCCGCGTCGCCTGCCGCAGATCGTCCCGCCGCACCACGAGCCCCCGCCCGGACCGGCCCCGCGCCCGCTGGTGCGGGGCGGCGGCCAGGACCGTCGCGGCCAGGTGCAGCTTGGTCAGCGCGCCCTCGGGCCGCCGCGCACCCGTCGTCCGGCCGTGCTCGGTGCGCGCCCGGGACCGCCGCCCCGCCGCGCCCTCGCCGAGACCGGGCACGCTGAGCATCTTCGTACGGAACGGCTCACCGGCCCGTACGGGCTGCTGCTCACCGCCCTGCCCGGGCACGGGCGCCCCCGGCTCCGGCTGCCCGGGCGTGTCGTCCGCCCCGTCGGCGGGCGCGGGCGGAGTGCCGGGCCCGTCCCCCTGCGGCGGAAGGCCGCCGCCACCGCCACCGTCACCGCCGCCACCAGGCCCGTCCGGCTCCGGCTCGTCGTCCCCGCCGCCGTTCCGCTCCAGCGTGTCGTCCAGCTTGTCCTCGTCGAGCCCCGGCGCGTCGAAGGGGTTCCGCCGGCGCCGGTGGGGGAGCGCGAGCAGCGCCGCCTGCCGGACGTCCTCGGCGAGCACGTCGGTGCGCCCCGCCCACGCGGCCAGCGCGGTCGCGGTCCTGGCCATGACGATGTCCGCGCGCATCCCGTCTACCTCGAAGGCCGCGCAGGTCGCCGCGATCTGCCGCAACGCCTTGTCGCCGAGAACCACTTCGGGCAGCAGCGCCCGCGCCGCCGTGATCCGGTCCCGCAACTCCGCTTCCTCACCGGCCCAGCGCGCCGCGAAGCCCGCCGGATCGTCGTCGTGGGCGAGCCGCCGCCGCACCACCTCCACCCGCTGGTCCGTCTCCCGGGACGCCGCGACCTCGACGGTCAGCCCGAACCGGTCGAGGAGCTGGGGGCGCAATTCGCCTTCCTCGGGGTTCATGGTCCCGACGAGCAGGAAGCGCGCCGCATGCCGTACGGAGACGCCCTCCCGCTCCACGTACGAGGCACCCATGGCCGCCGCGTCCAGCAGCAGGTCCACCAGATGGTCGTGGAGCAGGTTGACCTCGTCCACGTACAGGATTCCGCGGTGCGCGTCCGCGAGCAGCCCCGGTTCGAAGGCCTTTACGCCCTCCGCGAGGGCCCGTTCGATGTCGAGCGCCCCGACGAGCCGGTCCTCGGAGGCGCCGACCGGCAGCTCCACGGTCCGCGCCGCCCGCGACACGCCGGAGGCGTCCTCGTGCGGGCCGTCCGGACACGCCGGGTCGGGCGCGGCGGGGTCGCAGGAGAAACGGCACCCCGGCACGACGGGGACCTCCGGCATCAGCGCGGCAAGGGCGCGTACGGCGGTCGACTTGGCGGTGCCCTTCTCGCCACGGACCAGGACCCCGCCCACGGCCGGGCTGACCGCGTTGAGCAGCAGCCCGAGCCGCAGGTCGTCCTGGCCGACGATGGCGGTGAAGGGGTAGGGCGTACTCACAGGGCCTCCTTGACGGGGATGGCGGGCGCTCCCGGCGGGATGAAAGGCAGTCCGGACGGCGCGCCCGACTCGATGAGCCGCCACAGCGCGTCGGTGTCCGCGTGTTCCTCGATCAGGTCGCCGAGACGGTCGAGCTGTTCCTCGCGCAGTGCGGCGAAGCAGGTGCCGGGAGCGGGCACGAAGCGGCGGCCGGTGAGCCGGGCGACCTCGGCCAGGAACCGCCGGCGGAAGCCGTCGCTCTCCAGCGAGCCGTGCCAGTGGGTGCCCCAGACGGCCCCGGACCGGCAGCCGTCCAGCGGGGTGCCCCGGCCGTCCGTCAGGAACGGTTCGCCGCCGCGCACATCGGCGACGCCGTGATGGATCTCGTACCCCTCGACGGGCTCACCGAGCGCCTCGCCGGACGGCCGGGCGAGCGTCTTCTCGCGGTCGAAGCGGACGCGCACGGGCAGCAGGCCGAGCGCGTCGACCCGCCCGGCGCGCGACTCGACCTCGTCCTCGATGTGCTCGCCGAGGATCTGGTAGCCGCCGCAGATCCCGAGCACCGGCCGGCCCTCGGCGGCGCGCCGCCGCAGCGCGTCGGCGAGCCCGCGTTCGCGCAGCCAGGCGAGCGCCTTCACGGTGCCCCGGGTGCCCGGCACGATGACCAGGTCGGCGTCGGCCAGCTCCTCGGCCCGGTCCACGAAACGGACGACGACACCGGGTTCGGCGGCGAGCGCGTCCACATCGGTGAAGTTCGACATCAGCGGGATCGCGCACACGGCGACGCGCAGGACGTCCTCGCCGTGCGGCGGGGCGACCGCCGACTCGCGTACGGTGCCGCGCAGCGACACCCGCAGGCCGTCCTCCTCGTCGATGCCGAGCCCGTGCGCGAAGGGCAGCACCCCGTACGTGGGCCGGCCCGTCAGGTCGCGCAGCATGTCCAGGCCCGGCTCCAGCAGCGAGACGTCGCCCCGGAACTTGTTGACCAGGTACCCCGCGATCAGCTCCTGGTCCTCGGGTGCGAGCAGCGCGGTCGTGCCGAAGAACGAGGCGAAGACCCCGCCCCGGTCGATGTCCCCGACCACGACGACCGGGAAGCGCGCGGCCCGGGCGATGCCCATGTTCACGATGTCCGTGCGGCGCAGGTTGATCTCGGCGGGCGACCCCGCGCCCTCGCAGATCACCGCGTCGTACGTGCTCCGCAGCTGCTCCAGGCAGTCCGTGACGGTGGACAGCAGCCGTTCCTGCCGCCCGCCGTGGTAGCCGCGCGCGCTCATCTCGCCGACCGCCCGCCCCATCAGGACGACCTGGCTGGAACGGTCGCCGCCCGGCTTCAGCAGCACCGGGTTCATCAGGGCGGTCGGCTCGACGCGGGCGGCCTGGGCCTGCATCGCCTGGGCCCGGCCGATCTCGGCGCCCTCCCGGGTGACGAAGGAGTTCAGCGACATGTTCTGCGCCTTGAACGGGGCGACCTTCACGCCCCGGCGTACCAGCCAGCGGCAGATGCCCGCCGTGACGACGCTCTTGCCCGCGTCCGACGTGGTCCCGGCGACCAGCAGTCCGCCGCTCATATCGCTCTCCGTCCAGAGTTACGAGGTCCTTGAGGTCTCCCGGCCCGTCCCGCGATCCGGCGCGCCACCGCTCCCGCGCCCAGCCGGGCGGCCACGCCGACTCCGAGGGCGAGCACGCCCACCCGGCGCGAGAGCCGCACGGCGCGCTCGATGTCCCCGGTCTCCACGGCACGGCCCGCCTCCCCGTTGAGTACGGGCCGGTGCTCGACGCGCCCCCCGTACGCGAGGGTCCCGCCCAGCCGTACGCCGAGCGCCCCGGCGAACGCGGCCTCCACGGGCCCCGCGTTGGGGCTCGGGTGCTTCGCGGCGTCGGCCCGCCAGGCCCGCACCGCCTCCCGGGGGCGGCCGCCGGAGGCCACGGCGAGCAGGGCGGTGAGCCGGGCGCCGGGCCAGCCCGCGAGGTCGTCCAGCCGGGCGGATGCCCAGCCGTACCGCAGGTAGCGGGGCGACTTGTGGCCGACCATCGCGTCGAGCGTGTTGGCGGCGCGGAAGCCGACGAGCCCGGGGACACCGGCGAGGGCGCCCCAGACGAGGGCGCCGACCACGGCGTCCGAGGTGTTCTCGGCGACGGACTCCACGACGGCGCGCGCGATCCCGGGGCCGTCCAGCGCCTGCGGGTCGCGCCCGCACAGGTGCGGCAGCCGCTCCCGGGCCGCGTCGATGTCGCCCGCGGCGAGCGCCCCGCCGATGGTCCGGGCCTCCCGCCCCAGCGACGTACCGCCGACGACGGACCAGGTGGCGGCGGCGGTCAGGGCCACGGAGGCGACGGGGCGGCGGCGCAGGGCGCGGGCGGCGAGCGCGGCGCTCCCGGCGGCGCCCCCGGCGCAGACCAGGGTGTGCAGGGCGCCCCGGCCGCGATGGTCGCGCCAGAGCCGGTCCTCGACGGCCGCGGCGGCCCGCCCGAAGGCGGCGACCGGGTGCCCCCTGCGGGGGTCACCGAGCAGCAGGTCGGCGATCAGGCCGGCGGTGGCGCCGTACGCGTAGATGCGATCGGCACGCACGGTTCAGCCGACCGCACCCGAGGCTGCCGACAGGGGGCGTGGGGAGAAGGTCGCACGGCAGCCGGGCATGGCGATATGTCCTCACTCAGGGTCCGCGCCCTGGTTCGACGTGACGGCGACGAGAGTCTCCTGGCTTCCGGATCGGCGGGTTCCCCGGTCTTCCAGCCCGCTCGCGCGGGCCGTGACGTGCGGTGGGGGACCGCTCCCCGGTGACAGTGGCGGGACCGCGCCGGATTCGCACCGGCTTCCTCTGCTGTCGCCGTAATGGCTCCGGCAGTCCACCACGCCCCGCGAACGCCCGTCAACTCACTGTTGACCTGCGGCGGCACGGTGTGGGCGGACGCACACCGGGCCGGACGCGCACGAGGTGCGTCCGGCCCGGGGGAGGGGCGGTGCGTCAGGCGACGATCAGATAGATGCCGTACGCGACCGCCGCCGCGCACAGCCCGAAGCAGACGTACGCACCGGCGCGCGCCAGCAGGAGCGACGAGCCCGCCGGACCGCCCCCGGCGGCCGGCTCCGGCTGCTTGGAGAGGCCGACGATGCCGAGCGTGAAGAGGCCCACCAGGGCGACGGTGGCGACGAGGGAGACGCCGAAGACGGTGCCCAGAGCTGCCCAGTCGATGTTCATACGGGGTGTCCTTAGCGGAGTACCGGGGTCTGTCAGACCGTGGCGGGTCGGGCCGGATCGGCGGCGACGGGACCGGCGGGCGCCGGAATGGTGGCGGCGAGGTCGTGCGCCTGGGCCGCGGTGGGCGGCGGGCTCACGGCCGCGATGGCCTGGGTGACGACACCCGCGGGCTCGGCCGGGGCCGCGTCCGCGGTGCCGGGCGCGACATCGCCGTGGCCGACGGGCTTGCGGCGCGAGAGCACCCAGATCGCCCCGGATCCGGCGATCAGGAGGACCGCGACCACCACGACGCCCCAGGTGCCCTGCTTCGTCAGGAACTCGGCACCCGCGCCGACCAGACCCGCGGCCGGCAGGGTCAGGCCCCAGGCGACGAACATCCGGGTGGCGGTGGACCAGCGGACCACACCCCCGGCACGGCCGAGGCCCGCGCCCATCACGGCCCCGGAGCAGGACTGCGTGGTGGAGAGGGAGAAGCCGAGGTGCGAGGAGGCCAGGATGACGGTGGCCGCGCTGGTCTGGGCGGCGAAGCCCTGCGGGGGCTTCAGCTCGGTCAGGCCGCTGCCCATGGTGCGGATGATGCGCCAGCCGCCGAGGTACGTGCCGAGCGCGATGGCCAGGCCGGCGCTGACGATGACCCAGACCGGCGGGTTGGAGCCGGGGGAGAGGACGCCGCCGGTGACCAGGGCGAGGGTGATGATGCCCATCGTCTTCTGCGCGTCGTTGGTGCCGTGCGCGAGCGAGACGAGCCCGGCCGAGGCGATCTGCCCCGCCCGGTAGCCCTTGGCGGTGGCCTTCTCCTGGGCGTCGTTCCGGATCTTCCCGCCGATCCGGTACGTGAGCCTGGTGGCCAGGAACGCGGCCGCGCCGGCCACGATCGGGGCGGCGACGGCGGGCAGCAGCACCTTGGTGACGACGGTGCCGCCGTTGACCGACGACCAGCCGGCGGACATCACCGCGGCGCCGATGAGGCCGCCGAACAGTGCGTGGGAGGAGCTGGACGGGAGCCCGACCAGCCAGGTCAGAAGATTCCACAGGATGGCGCCGACGAGCGCCGCGAAGATGACCTCGGTTCTGAGGCCGTCCTCGTTGACGATCCCGCCGGAGATCGTCTTGGCGACCTCCACGGACAGGAACGCGCCGACCAGATTGAGAGCGGCGGACATCGCGACCGCCGTCTTGGGTTTGAGTGCGCCGGTCGAGATGGTGGTGGCCATCGCGTTGGCGGTGTCGTGGAAACCGTTCGTGAAATCGAACACTAGAGCTGTCACGATCACTATCGCGAGCAGCAGCGTGATGTGTTCCATTTACCCAGGCAATCGTTCGACGTCATTGGCACGTGGAACGTAGGCAACTTGAGTGAACAGAAGATGAACTGAGCAGGGCGCTGCGGTGACCCCCGGAGCGGTGGCCGGGCGGCACTTGGGGCGGGGCCGGAAAGGATCTTCGTATGAGTGACCGAGAGCACGCGGCGATCGCCCGGGGATGGGAGGCCGTCGTCGCCGCGGCGCGCCGCACGGCGGCCGAGGGACTGGTCGTCGGAACCTCCGGAAACGTCTCGCTGCGGGTCGGCGACACGGTGCTGGTCACCCCCAGCGGAGTGCCTTACGACCGGCTGGGCCCCGAGGACCTGACCGGCGTCGATCCGGAAGGCAACCAGACCTTCGGCACACTCGCCCCCACCAGCGAACTCCCCCTCCACCTCGCCGTCTACCGGAACACCGACGCAAGGGCCGTCGTGCATACCCACGCGGTCCACGCCACGGCCGTCTCCACCCTCGTCACGGAGGTCCCCCCGGTCCATTACGCCGCAGCGATGCTCGGCGGCACGGTCCGCGTCGCCCCCTACGCCCGCTACGGCACCCCCGAACTGGCCGCGCACATGCTCACCGCCCTCCGCGACCGCACCGGCTGCCTGCTCGCCAACCACGGAACCGTCACCTACGGCGCCACGCTCGACGAGGCGTACGACCGCACCGCCCAGCTCGAATGGCTCTGCCACGTCTGGCTCACCGCGAGCGCCGTGCCCGGCCGCACCCCGGCCCTGCTCTCGGAGGACCGGCTGGGCGAGGTCGTGGAGGCGCTGAAGGGCTACGGGCAGCGCCGGGGCGGCACCGGAATGCGCTGAAGGGGTACGGGCCACAGCACCGGGACCGCATCGGACGGCCCTGCCCACTGGCATCGAGCCGCCCCGGCACCGACACTGTGGGGGTGCGCCCGGTTACCGCGACGGCAGCGGCCGTCACCACACTCATCGGCGCCGGCGCGGCAGCGGTCGCGGCCGGCCGGTTCGCGGGCGACGTCGCCCTCAAGACGCCGCCCGGACGACCGCTCCCCGCCGACCGCGAACTCACCGTCCACGCGACGGCCGCCGGGCAGGTCACCCTGACCCGGTCCCTCACCTCGCTGCGCCCCGGCACGTACGGGCTGACCGGCAAGGACGTCCACGCCGTCGTCGGCCCCGTGCTCGACCGGGCCCACCAGGCCGCCGACACCGTCGTGCGCCGGCTGGAGCGCGTCGACCGCGGTGTCCTCGCCCCCGGAGACAAGGTCCGCCTGACGCCCCAGGTCCACAGCGGCGACCCGGGCAGCGCGCTCGGCCTGGCCTTCCGGGAGGTGCGGATCCCCGGCGAGCTGGGCGAACTGCCCGCCTGGTACGTCCCGGCTCCCCGCCGCATCTGGGTCATCACCGTGCACGGCATCGGCGCCACCCGCGAGCACCCCCTCAACCTCCTGGAGTTCCTGCACGGCCGGCAGCTGCCCGTGCTCGACCTCGCGTACCGCGGCGACCCGGGCGCCCCCCGCTCCCCGGACGGGCTCGGCCACCTCGGCGAGTCCGAGTGGCGCGACCTGGACGCGGCGATCCGCTTCGCCGTCCGCAACGGCGCCGAGCAGGTCATCCTGTACGGCTGGTCCACCGGCGCCTCCATGGCGCTGCACGCCTGCGCGGGCTCCGCGCTCCGCGACCGGGTCTCCGGCCTCGTCCTCGACTCGCCCGTCCTGGACTGGACCGACACCCTGCGCGGCCTCGCCGCCGCCCGCGGGGTCCCCGCGGCCCTGCTGCCGCTTGCCGTGCGCGCCGCCCAGGGGCAGACCGGACTGCACGGCACCGGACTCCTGGACACCTCGGTCCCGGTGACCCTGCACGTCCCCACGCTCGTCTTCCACGGCCCCGACGACACCCTGGCTCCCTGGATCCACTCCCGCCGGCTCGCCGCCGCCCGCCCCGACCTCGTCTCCCTGCACACCGTGGACCGCGCTCCGCATGCGGCGATGTGGAACGCCGACCCGGCCCACTACGAGGAGACCCTGCGCCGCTTCCTCACGCCCCTGATGTGAGGTGATGTGCAGGTTCGGCCGATTGGTCCCGGCCGGTGCGGGAGCCCGTCAACGCCGGTGACCCGGGTTCCGTTTGGGCTTTCGGGCCGTCAGGGGCAAGACTGCTCCCGTGACGTCCCGTACCCCGCGCGACTCCAGGCTGCGTCTTGTCCGCCCGCGACCCCTCGCCACTGCCCGAAGGGCCGTGACCACCCGGCGCACCAGGCCCGCGCCGCGCCCGCCCGAGGGCACCCCACCCCGGGCGGAGCTGGCCCGCCAGGCCAGGACGGTCCTCGCCGACGCCGTACGGATCGCCCGCTGGGCGGCCGACGGGGCGGCCCCCGGCACCACGCCCCCGGCCGCCCTCGAACACGCCGCCGCCGCGCTGGACATCTCCCCGGCTCAGGTGCGCTCCGGCTGGGACCGGGCCCGGCTCGCCGGACTGGTCGAACTCCACGGCGACACCGCACGGCCCGGCTGGCGGCTGCGCGCCTGGGACCGGGACGACTCTGCGGTGCTGCGCGGCTGGGTGGCCCTCTTCGACGCCTGGTCGCTCGTCCACCCCGCGCCCCGGGGCGTCGAGTCCACCGCCGTCGCCGAGGCCGTCGAGGCCGTGCCCCAGGTCCTCTCCCTGCTCCAGCTCTCGGCCGGTCCCGTCACGGTGCCCGCCCTCCTCGACCTCCTCGGCCAGCGCGTCGCGGAGCTCCACGAGGAGCGCTGCGAGGTGCCGTACGGCCCCGAGCCGCTGCCCGCCCCCGCCGAACCGGCGCCCACCGCCCACCCGCCGGCCCTCGTCGCCCGCCTGCTCGACTGGGCCCTGGAGGGCCTGGCCGACGTCGGGGCGCTCACCCTCGGCGCGGGCCAGGCCACGCTGACGCCGCTCGGCAACTGGGCGGTCTGGGTCAAGCTGGAACAGATCTGCGTCGCCGCCCAGAGCCCCGCCGGCAACATCGAGCAGGCGGCCGCCGACATGCTCCTCGGCTGCGCCCGCCTCACCCCCGGCCCCGCCCGCGCCGAATACCGCGCCTGGCTGGCCGCCCGCCCCGTCGGCAGCGCTGTCGCCGAACTCCTCGACGTCGCCCGCGGCGAGGACGCCCTCCTGCGCGGCCTGGCCTTCGAGGCCCTGCGCGTCGTCGGCGCCCCCGCGGAGCCCGAGGTCCGGGCCGTCCGGACCGACCCGTCCCTGCGCCCGTACGCGCTGCTCTGGCTCGCCGAGTACGACGGCACGGACCCCGAGGACGCCCAGGAGGTCCTCAGCCGCGAGGAGGCCACCTGGCTCTGGGTCGACACGGCGGCGGCGGTCGCGGACCACGGCGAGGCGGGCCTTCTGGTCCGCCACCTCGACTCGGCGGTCCAGGGCACGGTCCCGGCCCTCCTGGACGAGGTCCGCGCCGTCGGCCACCCCCGCACGGTCCAGGTCCTGGTCGCCCTGGCCGCGGCCCACCCGGACCCGGCGCTGGCGAAGGCGGTCCGCAAGGCGGCGTTCCAGGTCCACACGGGCGGCTCGTGACCCGGGGGCGCTGACCGGGGCCCCCGGGGCGGAGCCCCGCAAAAGTCGTTGGACACCGCCAGTAGACTGGTTTCCATGGCAGTTCTCCTTGTGCGTGTGCGTGAGTAGCGGCGTCGATCCGTCACCACCCGTCGTTCCTCCGCCCTTCCTTCCGCCCAGGAGTACCTCCCCGTGATCACCGCCTCCGGCATCGAGCTGCGCGCCGGCGCCCGTCTGCTCATCGAATCCGCCAGCTTCCGCATCGCCAAGGGCGACCGCATCGGCCTCGTCGGCCGCAACGGAGCGGGCAAGACCACCCTCACCAAGTGCCTCGCGGGCGAGGGAACCCCCGCTGCCGGCACCATCACCCGCTCCGGTGAGGTGGGCTACCTCCCGCAGGACCCGCGCACCGGAGACCTCGACGTCCTGGCCAGGGACCGGGTGCTGTCCGCCCGCGGCCTGGACGAGATCCTGCGCAGGATGCGGGAGAACGAGGACCGGATGGCGAACGGCAAGGGCGCCACCCGCGAGAAGGCGATGAAGAAGTACGAGCGCCTGGAGACGGAGTTCCTCACCAAGGGCGGTTACGCCGCCGAGGCCGAGGCCGCCACCATCGCCGCCGCGCTCAGCCTGCCCGACCGCGTGCTCGGCCAGCCGCTGCACACCCTCTCCGGCGGTCAGCGCCGCCGCGTCGAACTGGCCCGCATCCTCTTCTCGGACGCCGACACGCTGCTCCTGGACGAGCCGACCAACCACCTCGACGCGGACTCGATCGTCTGGCTGCGCGACTACCTCAAGACCTACCGCGGCGGCTTCGTCGTGATCTCCCACGACGTCGAGCTGGTCGAGACGGTCGTCAACAAGGTCTTCTACCTCGACGCCAACCGCTCGCAGATCGACGTCTACAACATGGGCTGGAAGCTCTACCAGCAGCAGCGCGAGGCCGACGAGAAGCGCCGCAAGCGCGAACGCCAGAACGCCGAGAAGAAGGCCGCCGCCCTCAACGCGCAGGCGGACAAGATGCGCGCCAAGGCGACCAAGACGGTCGCCGCGCAGAACATGGCCAAGCGCGCCGACCGGCTGCTGTCCGGCCTCGACGAGGTCCGGGTCGCCGACAAGGTCGCCAAGCTGCGCTTCCCCGACCCGTCGCCGTGCGGCAAGACGCCTCTCATGGCGGAAGGGCTCTCCAAGTCCTACGGCTCGCTGGAGATCTTCACCGACGTCGACCTGGCCATCGACAAGGGCTCCCGCGTCGTCATCCTCGGCCTCAACGGCGCCGGCAAGACCACGCTGCTGCGGCTGCTCGGCGGCGCCGAGCAGCCCGACACCGGCCGCGTGGTGGAGGGCCACGGCCTCAAGCTGGGCTACTACGCCCAGGAGCACGAGACCCTGGACCCCGACCGCACGGTCCTCGAGAACATGCGCTCCGCCGCGCCCGACCTGGACCTCGTCGCCGTCCGCAAGACGCTCGGCTCGTTCCTCTTCTCCGGTGACGACGTGGACAAGCCGGCCGGGGTGCTCTCCGGCGGCGAGAAGACCCGCCTGGCCCTGGCGACGCTGGTCGTCTCCTCCGCCAACGTGCTCCTGCTCGACGAGCCCACCAACAACCTGGACCCGGCCAGCCGCGAGGAGATCCTCGGCGCGCTGCGCACGTACAAGGGCGCGGTCGTCCTGGTCACGCACGACGAGGGCGCGGTCGAGGCCCTTCAGCCCGAGCGGATCATCCTGCTCCCGGACGGGATCGAGGACCTGTGGGGCGCGGACTACCGGGACCTGGTCGCGCTGGCCTGATCCCCGGGACCGGACCATTCGGCCTACTCGTGATCCGTCATCTGTGTGAGTAGGTCTCGTACCTCGGCGCGGGGGCCGGCAGATAGCTGCCGGGCGCACCCATTTCCGCCCCCCTGCCCGTGCGTGCCCTGACCTGGACGTTCCTTCCCGGGCGGCCGCACGACACCCCGTACGACCTGTTGGAATGAGGCATTCCGGTCGCACCGGCGCACTCCCGGGGCGCGAATCCGGTCGCAGAGACCTTGCCGAATGGGTGGCCAGGAAGCGCCCGAGGGGTGATCATGAGAGTCCAGAGCGCACTTCCCATGAGGAGGCACGGGTGGCCGAGACTCTGAAGAAGGGCAGCCGGGTGACCGGCGCCGCGCGCGACAAGCTCGCGGCAGACCTGAAGAAGAAGTACGACTCCGGTGCGAGCATCCGGGCGCTGGCCGAGGAAACGGGCCGCTCCTACGGATTCGTCCACCGGATGCTCAGCGAATCCGGAGTGACGCTCCGCGGACGCGGCGGCGCCACACGAGGCAAGAAGGCCGCGGCGGCCTGACGGCCGGCAGCGGATCGGGGCACGTCGTGGACGGCTCCGGGAGGTCCCTGGTCCGGGTGCACCCACCCGGTCGGCCGCAGGGTCGATCTGGTGGTTACTGTTCAGTCACTTAGCTCCATGTGCTGACTGCACCCGAACCGGAGGCCCCGTATGACCTCGCTCGACTCCGTGCTCGACCAGGACGGCGTACGACTCACCGTCGACGACGCGGTTGCCACGGTGACCCTCACCAATCCGGCGAAGCGCAACGCCCAGTCTCCCGCTCTGTGGCGGGCGTTGGCCGAAGCCGGACGGGCTCTGCCCGGCAGCGTGCGGGTCGTCGTGCTGCGCGCCGATGGCGTGTCGTTCTCCGCCGGACTCGACCGCCAGGCGTTCACCCCCGAGGGATTCGACGGCGAGCCGTCGTTCCTCGACATGGGGCGCGGCCCGGAGGCCGAGCTCGACGCGCTGATCGCCGAGTACCAGGAGGCGTTCACCTGGTGGCGCCGCAACGACATCGTGTCGATCGCGGCCGTCCAGGGCCACGCCATCGGTGCGGGTTTCCAGCTCGCCCTCGCCTGTGACCTGCGCATCGTCGCCGACGACGTCCAGTTCGCCATGCGCGAGACCAGCCTCGGCCTGGTGCCCGACCTCACCGGCACGCACCCTCTGGTGCACCTCGTCGGATACGCCCGCGCGCTGGAGATCTGCGCCACCGGCCGCTACGTCCACGCCGAGGAGGCGGAGCGCACCGGCCTGGCCAACCTCGTCGTGCCCGCCGCCGAGCTCGAAGGCGCCGCGCGCGACCTGGCGGGCGCCCTGCTGGCCGCCCCGCGCGACGCCGTCATCGAGACCAAGGCGCTGCTGCGCGGCGCCGTCTCGCGTACGTACGAGGAGCAGCGCGCCGCCGAACGGGCCGCGCAGGGCCGCCGCCTCCGCGACCTCGCGGGCGCCCTCGGCTGACGTACGTGCGGGCCGGCCGGAGCCGTGACCGTCCCCCGCCGGCCCGCACCCGTACCGGCGCTCAGCCCGCCGTTCCGCCCTCCGAGACCGCCGTGACCAGCACCGCGACCGGCGGCCGCCCCTCGGCCGCCTGCGTCACCGCCTCCCGCACGGCTCGGGCCACGTCCAGCGCGCGGTGACCGCCCTCCGTCGCCAGCTCGACGCGCACATGGTCCTCGCCCGTCCGCACCGCCGGGCCCAGCACCCCGGTCAGCGCCGCCACCCCGGCCACCGAGGCGGCGGCCCGCCCCGCGGCGTTCTCCGCGTCCACCGGGCGCACCTCCGCCGGCTCCGGCTCCACCCGTTCGGGCGAGCCGTCGAGCAGTCCCGTCACCCGCAGGTCCACCTCGGACACCACTAGGCCGAGCCGGCGCGCGGCGGCCGACAGGAGGGCCGCGCGCAACGCGTCGGCGGCTGCGGGCAGGGGCCGGTCGGCCGTCGCGGTCATCGTGGCCTCGATTCGTAGGGGACCCGGCGGCAGGGCGCTCGGGGGCGGGGGTACCTGCGCGGCGGGGGCCGACTCCGGGTCGGCCACGGCGATCCGCAGCTCACCGAGGACCGGACCGGGGTCCGGACCCGCCACCGCCCGGCGCAGCACCGCGACCGCCGCCCGCTCCGCGATCCAGGCGCCGTCCGCCGGGCCGCCCAAAGGGAGCAGTCGGCCCAGCGAGAGCCGTTGCCGTACCGCAGCCGTCCACGCATGGGCCCTGTGCGGGCCGTCAGCCGTCGTCATGGCCACCAGAGTGCCGTATTCACGGCGCGAGTCGGGGCAAGCGCCCTTAATGTGAGCAAAGTAGTCAAATCTGCCCCGAAGGGAAGAGTGGCGATGACCGAGACCCCACAGCGGAACCGGCCCGAGAACTCCGACAGCAACGCCTCGGGCGGCAGCAGCCTGACCAAGCGCGGCGGTGGCGACCCCGGCACCCGCGGCCGCACGACGATCGCCGACGGAGTGGTCGAGAAGATCGCCGGAATGGCGGCACGCGACGTCGTCGGGGTGCACGCCATGGGCAGCGGCCTGTCCCGCACATTCGGCGCGGTCCGCGACCGGGTCCCCGGCGGTTCCAAGTCCGTCACCCGCGGCGTCAAGGCCGAGGTCGGCGAGACCCAGACCGCGCTGGACCTGGAGATCGTCGTGGACTACGGCGTGTCGATCTCCGACGTCGCCCGCGATGTACGGGAGAACGTCGTCGCGGCCGTCGAGCGCATGACGGGCCTGGAAGTGGTCGAGGTCAACATCGCCGTCAGCGACGTGAAGCTGCCCGACGAGGACGACGATGACGACGAGTCCGAGTCCCGCGTCCAGTAGTCCCGGCGTCCCCGAGCGGTTGAGGAGCACACGATGAGCATGGCTGTGGCCGGTCTGCTGGCCGGCATGGCGCTCGGCTTCGCCGGGTACTTCGGCGGGTTCGGAGCCTTTGTGCTGGTGGCCGCCCTCGGAGCGGTCGGCTTCGTCGCCGGCCGCTTCTTCGACGGCGACCTGGAACCCGGCGACTTCTTCCGCAGTCGCGAGCGCGGCGACCGACGGAGGTGACGGCGGTGTCGGGGGCGAGCGGCCCGGTCTCGGCCGGGGAACGGGGAGAGACGCGGATCGCCGACCGGGTGGTCGCGAAGATCGCCGCGCAGGCGGCCAAGGAGGCGGTCGACGCGACCCCGAAGGAGGCGGCGTCGCCGCGTGCCACGGTCACCGTGCACCGCGACACCGCCCGCGTACGGGTGAGTCTGGAGCTGGGATATCCCGCTGACATCGGCCACCAGTGCGGTGCCGTGCGTCGGCGGGTCGCCGAGCGGGTAAAGGCGTTGGCGGGGATGGAGGTGCCCGAAGTGGCCGTCCAGGTCGAACGCCTGCATCCCACCGGAGCGAGCCTGGCGGCACAGGGGAGGATTCGATGACCGAGCCCCACGATCCGGACGACGGCACGCGGCGACCGCCCGAGGCCGGGGCGGCCGAGCACGGCGGTGTCCTCGCCCTCGACCAGTCGGCCTCCTCCGCGGCCTACGAACCCGCGCCCGACAAGGAACGGCCCGAAGGCGGCGCGGGGCGCTTCTGGGCCGCCCGCCGCATCCCCGCCGGCATCGTCGCCGCCGTGGTCCTCGGCGCGAGCGGCCTGCTCCTCTACGACGTGGCGGCGGTCCGCGCCGGACACTCCGCGATGCAGTGGCGCCGCTCCCTCGCGGACGAGCTCGCGACGCGGAAGCTCGACGACGTCTGGGTGCTGACCGGCGCGTCCGTCGCGGCGGCACTCGGACTCTGGCTGCTGCTCCTCGCGCTCACGCCCGGACTGCGCGACCTGCTGCCGATGCGCCGCGAACACACCGACGTGCGCGCCGCGCTGGACCGGACGGCGGCGGCGATGGTGCTGCGCGACCGGGCCGTCGAAGTGGCCGGCGTCCAGTCGGTCCGGGTCCGCATGGGCCGCAGCAAGGTGGGGGTGCGTGCCGTGTCGCACTTCCGGGAACTCGACGACGTACGGGCCGACCTGGACACCGTGCTCTCCACAGGCATCCGGGAACTGGGACTCGCCAGGCAGCCGCGTCTGTCGGTCCACGTCCGCCGGCCGGCGAAGAAGGGGTGAGCGGCGTGCTCAGGACCGTCAACCGCGTACTGCTGGCCCTGGCCGGACTGGTGCTGCTCTGCGTGGGCGGCGGGGTGCTCGCCGCGGCGGCGGGCCTCTCCGTGCCGTCCTGGTGGCCCTGGTACGGCAAGAACGACGTGCTGCTCAGCGAGGCGGACCGGGACCGCTGGCGCTCCGAGGGCTGGTGGTGGCCGACGGTCATCGCGGTCCTCGCCGTCCTCGTGGTCCTCGCCCTGTGGTGGCTGCTGGCCCAGTTCCGCCGCTCCCGCCTGAACGAGGTGCTGGTCGACAGCGGCGACGGCGAGGGCGCCCTGCTGCGCGGCCGGGCCCTGGAGGGCGTGCTCGCCGACGAGTCGGGCGCCCTGGACGGCGTCGCCCGCGCCCAGGTCACCCTGACCGGCAAGCGCTCCACCCCGGCCGCCCGGATCCGGCTGCTGATGGAGCCGCACGCCGCGCCCGACGAGGCGCTGGGGAGGCTGAGCGACGAGGCGCTGGCCCATGCCAGGGACTCCGCGGGGCTGGCCCGGCTGCCCGCCGAGGTCCGGCTCAAGGCCGTCAAGCACCGGGCGGCGCGGGTGAGCTGAAGACGGGGTGGTGGGGGGGACCCCCGCGCCACC